>DAIEFO010000136.1 GCA_027325475.1 Desulfobacteraceae bacterium
CGAAATGGCGGCGCCAGCGCCATATGTGCAGGAACTATCCCAAGTTTTTGGTCTGGATATGGATGAGAGAGGGTTTGCCCAGACGGAAAATGTCCACAGACTGAGCGTCTTCACCGACCGCAGGGGCATTCTGGCCACGGGAGCGTCGCGAAGTGTGCTGTCTGAGACTGCATGCCATAACGAAATTCAGGAAACGGTTCTGGCCGTTCTGTCTCTGATAAAAGGCGTTCAGACAATAACAGGCCACAAGGCGGAGATTTCCCTTAATACGTGCATCCACTGCCTGACCTGTTACCGGCTCTGTCCCTATCACGCCATTGTCCTGAACACACATCCCGTTGTTGACAGCGATGCATGTGAGCGCTGCGGTGTATGCGCGGCGGAATGCCCCAGGAAAGCCATTTCCATCGAAGACCTTACCCCATCGACCATATCGCAGCAGGTGCGGCAGATACGCACCGGCATATCGCCTGCATCTGCCGCACCCATGATCGTGGCTTTCTGTTGCAACCGTTCCGCCGTGCAGGCATCCCATCAGGCGGAGCTGTCCGGCCTTTCCATCCCGGAAGGCGTTTTCATCATCGAAGTTCCATGCGCCGGCGGCATCTCTCTGGAACATCTCATGGCAGCGTTTACAGGAAGCGCCGATGGCGTTCTGGTCTTTACCTGTCATGAGGGCAACTGCCATTCCGAACGCGGCAACATCATGGCTGAAAAACGGGTGGAACAGCTCAGGAACATGCTCGTCCATATTGGTGCAGAACCGGGGCGGATTCTCCTGAAAACCATCGCCGCCAACATGCCGGCGGAGCTGATTCAAACCGCTCAGGATTTCAAGCGGCAAATAACCAACATCGGCATATGTAACAGATAAACACACATTCCGGCTGCAACCTCCCACAAACATTGGATTCCTGACGATTGTGGCTTGATCACCGTTTTCACTTACAGGGTATCATTATGACTTCACCTGAATCCATTTCCATGAACGACCTGAATGCCGCCCGGTTTCAGTCCTGGCCTTTCGATCAGAACCACTGCCTCACCTGCGCCATGTGTTCCAGCTCATGCCCTGTATCGGGTATTGACGGGTTCGACCCCAGAAAAATCATCCGCATGGTTTCCATGGGGCTTGAACATCCATTGATAGAATCCCGCTGGCCCTGGATTTGCACCATGTGCGGCAAATGTGAACACGTTTGTCCTTCCGGCGTTCATATTCCGGATGTGATACGGAATATCCGCTCCCTGAGAGACCGGGAAAAGGTGCCGGGAATTCTTCACAAAGGGCTGGCCGCAGCGCTTAAAACCGGCAACAATCTGGGGCTTCCCAAAGATGATTTTATTTTCATCCTGGAAGACGTCGCCGATGAAATCGCCCAGGAACCCGGATTTGAAGGCTTTTCTGTACCCATCGACAAGAAAGACGCCAATATCCTGACCACCATCCACAACAAACTGGTCAACACCCACACGGAAGACCTCAAACACTGGTGGAAAATCTTTTACGCCGCCGAAGAAAGCTGGACCATTCCCTCCGAAAACTGGGAAGGCACCAACTGGGGCATGTTTACCGGAGACGATCCGGCCATGAAGGTCATGGTGGGAAGAATCGCTGACAACATGGCGCGGCTTGATGCCAAAAACCTCCTTTGGCCGGAATGAGGGCACGCATATCTGGCGACCAGGTCCGGTCTGCAGAAATGGTATCCCGAAGCCCTGAAATCATTTGGAACTTACACGGTGTTTGATTTGCTGACAGCCTATATCCGCGAAGGCCGCATTCATCTGGACAAAACCCGCTTTCGTGATATTCTGGCCACCTATCACGATCCTTGCAACTATGGACGCAAGGCGGAGCGTATTTTTGGGCATGGTTTTTATGATGAACCCCGATGGATTCTAAGCCAGTGTATGGAGAACTGGGTGGATGTCTATCCCACCCGCGACAGTCAGTATTGCTGCGGAGGCGGAGGCGGCGCACTGACAACCGGCTATAACGCCGAACGGATATTTTACGGCAGAAAGAAAATGGATCAGATACGGGCTACAGGCGCTTCCATGGTTGTTGTTCCCTGCCACAGTTGTCACGGCCAGCTCAATGCCATCAAGGCTGAGTATGGAATGGCGGATCTCGTGGTCAAGTATTTGTGGGAGCTTGTGGCGGATTGTCTGATAATGAATAGATAAAAACAATGATGTTGAAAAGTAGAAGGAGACTGTTATGACAAAAAGAAAATTTTCACGATATATACTGTGTATCGCCTGTTTTTGGATACTTGTCACGTTATTCTTGCCATCACACGCCCAAAGCCAAACGATTACGGAATATTATGTTTATCCCAATAGCGCTCCATGGGATATTGTCGCCGGCCCGGACAAGAACCTGTGGTTCGCAGAAGCCTTTGCAAACCGGATTGGAAGAATTAAACCGTCTGGCGCTATTACCGAGTTTTCTGCCGGCATTACTCCCGACAGCGGCCCCGTAGGGATTACTTCCGGACCGGATGGCAATCTCTGGTTCACGGAAGGCTCCGGCAGCAGAATCGGAAAAATCACGACATCCGGCGTTGTCACCGAGTTTTCCGCCGGTATTACCCCCAGCAGCAATCCTGCTGGCATTACATCCGGTCCAGATGGCAATCTCTGGTTCACGGAGGTAGCCGGCCAGAAAATCGGTAAAATCACGACGTCCGGCATTGTCACCGAGTTTTCTGCCGGCATTACTCCTGACAGCGGTCCCTCTGGCATTACCACTGGATCCGATGGAAACCTCTGGTTCACAGAAGGCACCGGCAACCGGATCGGTAGAATTACACCTTCTGGTGTCGTCACCGAATTTTCTACAGGCATTACCCTCAACAGCACTCCTGTAGGAATTACCGCAGGGCCGGATGGAAATCTCTGGTTCACAGAAAACACCGGCAATCGAATCGGTAGAATCACACCATCCGGCGTTGTCACCGAATTTTCTACAGGCATCAGCTCTGACAGTGGCCCGGCAGGAATCGTTACCGGGCCGGATGGAAACCTCTGGTTCACAGAAAGCACAGGCAATCGAATCGGTAGAATCACGCCATCCGGCGTTATCACTGAATTTTCTACAGGCATCAAGCTCAACAGTCGTCCGATGAAGATTGCCAACGGAGCAGACGGGAATCTCTGGTTCACAGAAGCGTTAGGCGATAGAATCGGTCAGGTGAGCGATATCACCACCAGTTGTACGGCGACATTGGACGGAAATTATATACTCCATATCCCCTATGTTTCTTATACCGATTCCGTATCGGGCACTATGTCTCTTTGGGTGGATCTTGTCTATAAGTACAACCCGGCATATCCGACATTGTTACCTTTCAAACTGACAACATTCAGTCTCAGAAACAATCCATCGTCTTCGTGTACGGCATCTGCACTATCCGGAACTTTGTCGATCCATATTCCAGATCTTCTGCTTCCGGACGGAGCTTCTCATCTGGCAGTGGATTTAGACTACAATTCTGCTCTTTCCACCGGTGGGAATGCTTATTTTGTCGTTACAAAATATGGAGCTGTTTCCAACTAACCATCTGTAGCAACCTGTCACAAGAAGGTGGTGTATCGGGTCACTCCGTCCATAGGCGTCGGCAATTCGCGGACGGGCAGTGACCCGGCGCACAAAATGTCGCTTTGCACAACTGCCGGAGGATACTCCCTTGTTTCGGGCGCTATGCCAAGGTCAGCGCACAAAAAGACAGCACCAATTTCGGCTGCAAGTTCCTCCATCGGATAGCCTTCATCGCCCCGCCTCTTACGCCCTGAATCCCTGTTAAACCGTTTGGGGTATCTCGTCCAGCAGCAAAGCTCATATACGCTGCCATGGCATAACTACTTTTCCTTACTGAATAAGCATTCCAAGGGTGAACTATCATCCACCCCTGCAAAAAGGAGCAAATCGTCCAAACAATGCTCAATAACCTAAAGTTTCGCAAAAACCTGCCGATGTAGGAAAGAATGGTTCAAAATATTTCGGGTCTCGCAGCAAGTATTTGAATACTGTAAGCAAAAAAAGGGGTAAACGAAAATGACTTTTTCAAAATTGAAACTCAGAATTAAGATGCGAATAGGATTCTCGGTGGTGGTAACCCTTATCCTTTTAATGGGATTCATAGGCGTCAGTGAACTGACTCTATTAAGCAGGGAAACTGATAAAGTGGCAAAACAACGAATTCCGCAATTGGAGCGGGTTTACGAAATTGCCATTGATTTTCATACAATGCTCAACGCGGCTCGAAACGCATCGCTGCCCACGAATCCGGAGGTTAAGAAACAACAGAAGGCGAACTATGAAAAATCAAAAGAAAACTTGCTTCAAAATACCATTCCAAGCCTTGAGACGTTACTCTTTACGGAAAAAGGTAAACAATTATTTTCTACACTGAAGAAAAATCTTTCCGAAGTGATTGCGCTTGACGACAAAGCTCTGGAACTCGGTTATGCAAATAAGCAGACAGAAGCTGAAGATATCATCATGAATCAGGTTGTTCCATTTCAGGTAAAATTATTTAAAAATTTAACAGCATTTCAAAGTTTTGTGGTTGAATCATCCCAGAGGGACGCCGCCAAAGCTGTCAAGTCCGCCTCAGAAGGGAAAACCATATTGATTGTCGTCGTTTTGATCGCCTGGGCATCCGGTGTTTTAATCGCTTACTTTCTCATCCGAAGCATTACCAGGCCCATTAACCATGCGGTGGAAGGCCTTACCGAAGCTGCGGAACAGGTGTCGTCCGCAGCCGGAGAGGTTTCCTCTGCAGCCCAGTCCCTGGCAGAAGGCTCTTCCGAACAGGCGGCATCCGTGGAAGAAACTTCATCGTCTCTTGAAGAAATGTCCTCCATGACCAAACAGAACGCCAGCAATGCCGGGCAGGCGGACTCTCTCATGAAACAGGCCAGACAGGTGGTCAATAAAGCCAATACGTCCATGATTCAGCTCACCACCTCCATGCAGGAAATTTCAAAGGCCAGCGAGGAAACCTCCAAAATCATCAAAACCATTGATGAAATCGCTTTTCAGACCAATCTTCTGGCTTTAAATGCTGCTGTAGAAGCTGCCAGAGCTGGAGAAGCCGGAGCGGGCTTTGCCGTTGTTGCCGATGAGGTTCGAAATCTGGCCATGCGTGCCGCTGAAGCTGCTAAAAACACCGCTGCATTGATAGAAGGAACCGTAAAGAAAGTATCAGATGGAACCGCGCTGGTAAAAACCACCAGCGACGCTTTTAATGAAGTCGCCGGCAGTACTCAAAAAGTGGGTGAGTTGGTAGATGAAATTGCGTCTGCATCCAGCGAACAGGCGCAGGGCATAGAGCAGGTGAACATCGCTGTAACGGAAATGGATAAAGTCACCCAGCAGAACGCCGCCACCGCTGAGGAGTCTGCATCAGCGTCCGAAGAACTGAGCGCTCAGGCTGAAGAGATGAAAAGGTTTGTCGCCGATCTATCAGCCATGGTGAACGGAGAGGCCAGCGTGGCAACCGGCAGTCTGCGCACAGTCAGACGTCCAAACGCTGCTGTTCATGTCAGGCAAATGCCCCAGAATGCGTTGACTGTCACTAAAAGACCCGCAAAAGTAAAAACTCTGGCATTACACCGCTCCAAAGAGATTCACCCTGATGCTATTATTCCCATAGATGATAACGATTTTAAAGATTTCTAACGCACGTCATCCTGTGTCAATCAAGGGGATACTCGCCCCGCCTGAAAAATGAGTGTGTGGCGGGTAAGAAATTGCATATAAAACTGACAGGGGCTATGAATACCCCAATAATGTAGATCCATTTGTGGGGTCAGCTCCTTCAGATATTGACTGTTCGGTCGTCAGGACTGCCCCTGGATAGGAGATGCTCTTGCGCTTCGGTCTTTGCTGCCTTTTTAAAAAAGAACCGATTTCTTTTCGAACCGTTACCGCCAAAGGGCTGCGATTGTTCCAGCGTGACCGGCAGTTGCAGAAGGTCTCTGAAATATGCCATCACAACTCGCTGAACCTGTATCTGGCCATCGAAACCGTCCACCGATTGGGCTTTGGGGCATTCCGGATCATGTCGCCACTTTTTCCGCGCATGACGCATCCGGATGTTGGATACAGGCTGGAGGATCTTCCAGATGCACCGGAAATCGCCCTGCAACTCGAGAAAACCCGGATACTGGCCCGCAACTATGGTATCCGGCTCAGCTTTCACCCCGATCAGTTTGTCGTCTTGTCGTCTGTCAGAGCGGATGTGGTCAGGAACTCCATCCGTGAACTCGAATACCAAGGGATGCTGGCCGAGGCAGTGGGCGCGGAAATCATCAATATTCATACCGGTGGCGTGTATGGGAATAAATTTCAG
>DAIEFO010000137.1 GCA_027325475.1 Desulfobacteraceae bacterium
GTTCCAGCGCCATGTCCGATTTCAGCGCCGTCCAGACGCCGTCGATCTTGGCGCGTTCTAAACCGCTTTTCAGGGCTTTAGCCAGAATCTCTTTATGGAAACCCTTTCTGCCGCTGACTTTCGGCGTTAAAATGGACGCAGATGTTGCCGCATAGCGCCGCAGAATATCCGAGAAGATGGCTTCACGGGGCTGCGCCGCCAGCTTCCGGCCGCATGTCACGCAGTGGCGTTCTCCCAGCTTGCTGTAAAGAAGCCGCAGAAAATGATAGATTTCCGTGAGCGTCGCCACCGTGGATCTGCGGCTGGCATGGCTCACACGCTGCTCGATGGCGACAGTGGGCGAAAGCCCGGTAATCCGGTCCACGTCCGGGCGTTCGAGAATGGTCACATACTGACGAACATAAGGGGCAAGGCTTTCCAGATAGCGGCGCTGACCTTCGGCAAAAAGAACATCAAACGCCAGGGACGATTTACCAGATCCCGATACGCCGGTCATGACCACAAGTTGATTCCGGGGAATGGAAACGTTGATATTTTTCAGATTGTGTTCCCGTGCGCCGCTGATCTCGATGGAACGCCCCCAGGCCACGGGTGATTCGGATACCGCTGTTTCATTTACAGGAAGCTGTCCGGATAGAGACGGAGCGCTCAACCATGTTTTGAGATAGCGCCCGGTATGTGAATACGGAAGCTGTGAAATCGCTTCCGGCGTTCCGGCGGCCACCACCGTTCCGCCTGCGTCCCCGCCTTCCGGCCCCAGATCGATCACCCAGTCGCTGCACTTGATGACATCCAGATTATGTTCAATCACCAGCACGGTATGGCCGCTTTCGATCAGGCGCTGAAACACCTCCAGAAGTTTTTCAATATCCTGAAAATGAAGACCGGTCGTAGGTTCATCCAGAATAAAAAGGCGCTGCCGCCGGGTGGTTTCCTGAAGAAACCGCGACAGTTTCAGCCGCTGTGCTTCACCGCCCGACAGCGTGTTCAGCGGCTGACCCAGCCTCAGATATCCCAGCCCCACTGCGGAAAGAAATTTCAGCGGGCCGATGATCTGAGAGATTTTCTGAAATGCGGCCAGCGCTTCATCCACCGTCAGATTGAAGATATCGGATATGTTCAGGCCATTGGAGCGGATTTCCAGAATATCCGGACGAAAACGTCTGCCGCCGCACGCAGGGCAGGTCACGAACACATCTGAGAGAAACTGCATTTCGATTTTCTCGAAACCTTCGCCCTTGCAGGTCTCGCAGCGTCCACCAGGCGTGTTGAATGAAAAATGCTTCATGGAAAAGCCTTTTTCGCGGGCCTGGGGCGTATCGGCCATGAGCTTTCGCAGAGGCGTCATAACGCCGGTATAAGTCAGCGCATTGGCCCGTGGCGTGCGTCCGATGGGATGCTGATTCACCAGAACGGCTTCCGAGATTTCCTCCAGACCGGATATGGCGCGGTACTCGCCGGGTTTATCTCCGGCCTGCCCCTTGATGCGCTGAATGGCTCTGTAGAGAACGTCTTCCGCCAGCGTGGATTTCCCAGACCCGGAAACGCCGGTGATGCAGGTCATCGCCCTCAGCGGAATCCGGATATCCACATTTTTGAGATTATGCGCACTGGCGCCCTGAATCCGTATCCAGCCAGGAACCAGCGCAACATCCCGATGCAGGGGAACCGGAATGCTGCGCTTTCCGGACAGAAAATCCGCGGTCGGCGTTCCATGGATACGGGATGCCGGGCCGTGATACAGAATGCTGCCGCCGTTTTCGCCCGCGCCGGGCCCCATGTCCAGAATCCGGTCAGACTGACGGATGATTTCCGGGTCATGCTCCACCAGAATGACGGTATTGGGAAGATTCCGGAGCCGCTTCAGTATCTGCATCAGGCGGTCGCAGTCTCTGGGATGCAGCCCGATACTGGGTTCATCGAGGACGTAGAGGGCGTTGACCATGGAAGAGCCCAGCGCCGATGCCAGCGCTACCCGCTGTACTTCGCCGCCGGACAGCGTCCGGGACTGGCGATCCAGCGTCAGGTATCCAAGCCCCACATCCTGAAGAAATCGGAGTCTGGACAGCACGTCGTCATAGATCATCCGGCTGGCGTCATCCAAAGATTTCATATCCAGCCCGGCGAAAAAAATTGCCGCATCATCCACATTCAGGGCATAAACCTCTGCGATGGTCCGCCCCGCCAGCCGGTAAAGCAGGGTTTCAGGTTTGAAACGCGCACCCTGACAGGTCTTGCAGGTGCTGTAGGAACGGTAGCGGGACAGAAACACACGGACCGGCATTTTATAGGTCCGGGATTCGAGCCAGTTGAAAAATCCGCGTACGCCATAATAGGCGCCGGTCCCTTCCAGGATGGCGGCCCGTTGATCCGGCGGAAGCAACTGAAAGGGAATTTGTATCGGAATGCCTTGCTGCTTGCAAAACGTCATCAGCTCTTCAAATTCGGGTTTTAAATCCTCACGGGTTCCCCAGGGTTTGATGGCGCCCTGTTCCAGAGACTTCGCGGGATCCGGAATGACCAGTTCCCAGTCGATATCGATGGTTTTACCGAACCCCCGGCAGGTTTCACATGCGCCCACCGGGCTGTTGAAGGAAAAAAGATGCGGTTCGGGTGCTGCGTAGGATATCCGGCAGTCCGCGCATTCCAGCCCTTGGCTGAAAGACAGGTGCTGCGCCGGAGAAATCCACAGATCGAGCCGTCCGCCGCCCCATTGAAAAGCCTGTTCCAGGGAATCCATGATCCGCGGCTGGTCTTCCGCCTTGAACCGAAGGCGATCCGCCAGTATATGAAGTGTCTGTGGATGAGGCCCGGACAAAAGCCCGGACAGCGGTTCTATCCGTCCGTCGGTCACATACCGGTCAAATCCCATGCGAATCCAGGATGCGATGGCGTCGAGATTATCGTCGGAAGTCATGGAGGCCGGAAAGGTGATTCGTATTTCCGTTCCGTCCTGAAGGGGTCGAAGGGCTTCCCAGACATGGCGCGGGGTTTCCGGCGACACCGGTTTTCCGCATTGCCGGCAATGAAGCTGCCCCATACGGGCATAGAGCAGCTTCACATAATCCGTGATCTCTGTCATGGTGCCAACGGTGGAACGGGAGGTTCTGACGGGGTCTTTACGATCAATGGCGATGGCGGGAGGAATTCCCAGAATCGCGTCTGCCCGGGGCCTGTCCATCCGGTCCATAAACTGCCGGGCGTAGGGTGAAAACGTTTCGACATATCGCCGCTGGCCTTCGGCGTAAAGCGTGTCAAACGCCAGGGAGGATTTTCCGGAGCCGCTGACCCCGGTAATCACGGTGATCCGGTTCAGGGGAATGTCGATATTCAGATTTTTCAGATTGTGCTGTCTGGCACCTCTGACGATGATGGATGAAGGTTGCATGTATCAACAATATCAGCATGCTGAAGCTGAAACTGAAATATCTCCTGAACGTGGCTGATGCTCTCATAAAAAGTGGAGAGGACACACCGGGAACAAAGATAACGTATTCGTTCTGAAAAAGCCAGAAACCTCTGATGATCCGTCAAACGGTCAGAAAGGAGAATACCAGAGACTGAAATTCCCTGAACTTCCGCCGCTTCCACCCAACTCACCATTGTAGCCGAATGAAATCGCGGCAGTACCCGGAGGGATTGGAAATATCCCTTCGAAATTCATCGGTATCAAATTAATCGGATGATAACTGTCTGCTGAATAAAGAACAACACTGTTGATAACGGTTTCCTGTGCATCCAGAAATACCAGACGAACAATAAGTCGTTTCACTGAATTGCAGCAATTGGCAGCGCCATCAAGCAGGTTGACGGCGCCTGAAATCTTCAGCTCCTCGGAAGCTGTCTGATAACGATAATTCAGCGCCAGTTCGTTCGTTTTCCAAATACCCTGCTGATTCCCCTCCTGCAGATGGATCAGATTTTCGGGCTGTGTGATTTTGGCCCCCCTGCCTGAATATAAACTGCCATTGCAGCCGGCCAAGGCAAGCACGGCAAACCCGACTGAAAACCATCGTATTGCTTTCATAATAAATTTACTCCCACATAAGAGGAATTTGATCGCTACCAGTAGCCATTTTAACAGGCGTTCGGTCATGTTTTGGATAATATGCGATTGGAATTGTCATTTCAACGGTTTTTCGGCGATTTTAATTCAAATGACACCGAAAAGACAGTAAGTCACCTTCATTGAATCGAACGGCCTGCTGCATAAACGCTCCGTCAGCGAAAAAGTGCCGTTCCACCCGACCCATCCTGAAAGACATGGGTATTTAAACCCCATATCCAAACAAATTGCCCCATGTCATTGGGAATAAAAATCTCATATTGAAATGGTATTACGGTCTATCATATGAAATCAGCGCATGAAAATATATGTTTATACTGTAATATATCAATATGTTATATGTTAAACCAAACCAATTGCCATTGGTTTGGCATATTGTTTGCTTTATCAAGTTGTCACTTCCAACACGGAATTTGTTCAGACAACACCACGCATAACAAGGAGAATACACATGAAAAAATCAATATTTATCGGAACCGTTTTGGCACTGACGCTGCTTGTAGGAATTCCTGGCCTTTTTGCATTTTCATCTTATGGTGGGGGATATTGCGGTGCAGCGGGCTATCCGCAGCAATCATCCGGATGGGGCTGCCCGGGCATGGGGCAGAGATATGGAGGGGGGTACTGCTCCCGTGCCGGTTATGGCGGCTGGAACCGTAATACGGCTCAACCGCTGACCCGGGATCAGGCAACGGCGCTATTGGAAACATACGGAAACTACAAGGATAATCCCAATGTGAAACTGAAAGATATGGTTGACAAAGGTGATTTTTTCGAGGCGACGATAGTCACCAAAGAAGGGTCTTTGGTGGATAAAATAGATATTGACAAGCATACCGGATCGTTTCGCAGAACATCCTGACCGGATGGCAGACGGTATCTTACGACGGGTTTATCGCAAATGATAGAGTTGAGCGAAAAAGAACGCATTCACCACGCGGGTGTTCAGACGTCTCCGTGGATGATCATCGGGTCGGTTTTTATTTTACTGGTGATAGTGGTGATCCTGGCGGCGCATAATTATGATCGTGAAAAACGTTATATATCTGAAATTATGAGCGAAAAAGGGGCTGCACTGATTATGGCCGTGGAGGCGGGCGCCAGAACCGGTATGATGGGCATGAACTGGGGAGGCGCTCAGGTTCAGACGCTGATAGAAGATGCAGCCCGGCTGCCGGGTGTGCTTTTTCTGGCGGTTATTGATCGAAACGGCGTCATTCTGGCGGACAGCGATCAGCGCCTGGTCGGCTCGAAGTTCAATCAGCGCGTCCCCATAAACCAAATGAAGATGTCTGCAAAAACCCAGTGGCGCGTTATCACCGATGAGACACACCGCCGGGTTTTCGAGGTTTATAAATACTTCAGGCCCGTGTCCGTCAAGGATTTTCAACCAGCAGGCCGAACGGGGCGCCAAGTGGAGAATCGTTCGAACATGGCATGTTCGGAAAATGACTGGTGTAATCCGATTGCTCTGGATCGCTCAGAGCATACGATCCTTGCGGGATTGGATCCGAGTCCTTTCGACGACGCCCGCAAGGAAGATATCCGGAATACGATTTTCATGTCAGGCGTGTTGGTCGTTCTGGGATGGGCCGGATTTATTTCACTTTTCTGGTTTCAGCATTACCGGGCGGCCCGTCAGTCGCTTCAGGACACCCAGGCGTTCGCCAACGAAATTGTGACCAGTCTTCCGGTAGGGCTTCTGGTGACGGACTGCCAGGGAAGAATCGCTGTGTTCAACGCTGCCGCGGAAAAAATAACCGGCCTCGATTTATCGGCTGCCATTGGCGAATATCCGGAGAAGGTGCTGCCTGATTCCATCTCTGGATTACGGCAGACACTGGATGCGGGGCAATCCATTTATGAGCGGGAAATGGTCTGTGAATTTACCGATGGCAATCTTGTCCCGCTCAGCGTCAGCGCCTCCCGAATCATCGGTGAAACGGGGCGGTTTGTCGGCCATGTTTTCATCTTCAGAAATCTGGAAGAAGTGCGCCGGCTTCAGAGCGAAGTCCGCCGCAAGGACCGGCTTGCCGCCATCGGTGGTCTGGCCGCCGGCGTCGCCCATGAAATCCGGAATCCGCTGAGTTCCATCAAAGGAATTGCTTCCTATTTCAAGGGCAAATTCACACAGGACGACGATGACAAAGAAGCGGCGGATGTCATGATTCACGAAGTGGATCGTCTGAATCGGGTTGTCAGTGAACTGCTGGAATTCGCCAGACCGTCCGAACCCGATCT
>DAIEFO010000138.1 GCA_027325475.1 Desulfobacteraceae bacterium
GGCTGTCTTCCTCTTCACCGATAGGCGTTTCAAGAGATATGGGCTCCCTGGCGATTTTCAACACTTTGCGGACTTTGTCCAGAGGAATTTCCATTTTTTCGGCAATTTCCTCTGGCCTGGGTTCTCGTCCCAGCTCCTGAACCAGATACCGGGATGTACGAATGAGTTTATTGATGGTTTCAATCATGTGAACCGGTATCCGGATGGTTCTGGCCTGATCCGCGATGGCGCGGGTAATGGCTTGACGGATCCACCAGGTGGCGTAGGTGCTGAATTTATACCCTCTGCGGTATTCAAATTTATCCACAGCCTTCATCAGCCCGATATTACCCTCTTGAATTAAATCCAGAAACTGGAGTCCGCGGTTGGTATATTTTTTGGCGATACTGACCACAAGCCGTAAATTGGCTTTTGTCAGCTCGCTCTTGGCCATCTTGGCCTGATGCCATCCCTCGTCAACCTCTGAAAGAATTTTTTTAAGGTTATTGGATTTGCACTTCAGAAGCAGTTCCTTTTCACATATCTGCTGGTGAATGCCGGCCAGTTCGGAAAACAGCAGAGAACATTCCTTTGTATCCAGGTTGCACAGTGACCGGATCCATTCTGCAAAATGATCACAATCGGTTAACCGGCTGACAAGCTCTGTCACAGATATGTTCAGGGATTCTGAGCACAAGCTCAACATTTTCTGCCGGGATTCAAACCAGTCGGTCTGATTCCGGATGATTTGTTCGATCTTATCGACAATATTGCCTTCCAGACGCCAGTCTTTCAGCAGTTCGAATATCTTGGCGTTTCTGCGGGAGATACTGCGCCTGATCTTGCGCTGTTCATCAGAATCCATCTCCATGGAATAGATTTTTTCGCGGTATGCGGTGTTTTCATCATGAATGGCTTTAATCTGACGGATGGTATTCAGAAATTTTTCCGTTTGAACCACTTCATCCACATAGGCGTCACCTTCATCGATATCTTTCAGGACGTATTTGGGCCGTAAGAGACCGCTTTCGATTTCCTGCCCCAGCTTCAGAAGACATTCAATGCCGGTGGTGGTATCAATCAGAGCCCTCAGCACTTCCTGCTCTCCGATTTCGATTTTCTTGGCGATTTCGACTTCGCCTTCACGGCTGAGAAGCGTTACCAGTCCCATTTCCCTCAGATACATTTTGACGGGATCCGTGACCGATCCAAAATCAGTGATAACGGTTTCCTTCCGGGTTTTTGTTACAGTTTCCTTGATTTCATTTTCACTGGAACCGGATTTGTCATCGAGCATGTCTATATCCAGTTCATCAAATATCATAAGCGTTTCATCTATCTGCTCCGGATTGATGATGTCTTCGGGCAATGCCCGATTGATATCATCGTAGGTCAGGGACCCTTTTTCCTTTCCTTTTAAAATCAGGTCCTTTATAGAATTTAGAGGGATTTTCTTATCACTTTTCCGCTTGTTAACGGACTGTCTTGCCATAATTTCCTGCCTCCTGGGGACGTGTTATCATTTGAAAGTCCTTTAACAGTTGTTGAAGCAACCTGTCGTCATGGCTTTCTTCGGCAGCTTTGATTTTTTGCTGTAACAGGCGGCTCAGCCGCCTTTTTTGCATTATTTCGTATTGATCCATCAATTTCAGGCAACCTTCCCGGCGCCATTCCTCTCTTTGAATTGAATATTCAGCAATAATCTTTTTTTTATCGCTCTGATTCGTATCCATCACCAGAAGCGATGGCAAATCATCGTTGAGTCCCGGACATTGTTTCATACGGTTAAAACATGAAACAACGTCCATCGCGACAGATTTGAACAGTGGATCCGACAGGGTTTCAATCAGATTTCTTTCGATCACCTCCGGAATAATTTCAGGAAACTGCAGCAGCATGGCAATCAGACGTTTTTCAAACTTAAGATGATCATCACTGGTATGAACATCTGATGGTCTTCGTACCGTCCTGGAATGGGGTGCAGACCGGAACTTTTCCTGAATGGCGCTTTCATCGATGCCTGTCTGCTCTGAAATTTCACGAAACACGGAACTCCTGACCACCGTGTCTGTTAAAGATGACAGCGGTTCTTCCATTTCCTGAACGACGCGGAGTTTTCCTTCAAGGGAAAGCCCATGTTTTTTGACAGCGATATCTATCA
Source organism: Desulfobacteraceae bacterium (assembly GCA_027325475.1). GTDB lineage: Bacteria > Desulfobacterota > Desulfobacteria > Desulfobacterales > Desulfatirhabdiaceae > RAAP-1. Next base: position 2,141 of record DAIEFO010000138.1, read on the forward strand.
GAAATGAAAATACGCCGTATGCACCGGCAGCCGCATTCTTAAATGCTTCTGGACCATATTTCTGAAGATATGTGTCCGGATCTTCGCCTTCGGGCAGCACCAATATACGGATATCCTCCGGCTGGTGATGAAGCCTGAAAAGCTCAATGCAGCGCTGAGCAGCCTTAATACCCGCCTGGTCCGAATCGAAAACCAGGATGATTTTATCACAAACTCCTTTTAGAAGACGAATATGTTCTTCTGTCATGGCAGTGCCCAGAGTGGCTGCCGAATTCTGAATGCCGTGCAGATGCAGTGACAGCAGGTCCATATAGCCTTCAGCGACAAAAACCTCACCGGTTTGCCTGCAAAATGGTTTTGCAACGTCAAATCCGTACAGCGACTTGCTTTTACTGTAAAGCGGCGTTTCAGGGGAGTTCAGGTATTTGGGCAACGATGTATCCATAACCCTGCCTCCGAAAGCGATCGCCTGATGCTGGCTGTTGAAAATCGGAAAGATAACGCGGTCACGAAAACGGTCATAGTATCTGGTGGCATGAGATTTCCTGGTGATAAGCCCGGCTTTTTCAACGAGATCCATGGCCGTTCCCTGACGCGAAAAATACTGCGTCAGATGGTCCCAGCCAGGCAGGGCATATCCCAGCCTGAAATCAGTGATGACACTGGCTGGAATCCCCCGTTTTTTCAGGTAGGCGCGTGCCATTGCACCGTCTTCTGATTTCAGGAGCACATTGTGAAAAACGGTCATAGCCTGCTGATTTATTTGTAACAGGGCATCTCTTTCATCTGGCTTACCCGTGGCGGCCCCCCGGATGTATTCCGGAATTGTTATCTGACATCGTTTGGCCAGAAACCGGACGGCTTCAGGAAACGCAAGACCCTCCTGTTTCATGATGAACGAAAAAACATTGCCGCCTTCTCCACAGCCGAAACAGTAAAACATTTGTTTATCGGGGGTTACGGTAAAAGACGGCGTTTTTTCGGAATGAAACGGGCACAATCCCAGGTAATTTCTTCCCGATTTTTTTAAAATAACGTATTCAGAAATAATTTCCAGAATATCTGACGCATGTTTTATTTCTGAAATTTTTTCAGCCGGGATTGTATAAGACAAAAACAAGCCTCCCATGTGTATTCGGAAAAGGCGGGCAGGATTGACGGCTTCCTCAAGGGTCTGCACATACGCTTTCATGCCGCACCCCGCGTTGTCGCAATACACAATAACCACGCATTATTCTTAAGAATTTTAGCGCATTGTCTGCGAACTGGCATTTTCAACGCCGGTACGAAGTCGTCTTAAAATCAATTTTTTATGGATTCATCATGTCTGTCAGTATTAAAAAAAGTAAAATAAACTAATGCCGTCAAATTCAATTGTCAAATCAAAATACTCAAAAATGGATAAGAATGGCGTAACCATAGACGTTTTATGGATTCATTGCAATCCTATTGACTCTGAAAATGAACTGTGATAGCCCATAGATAAACATGAATTGGTTTTCGGTTTTGTATCCTGGTATTTAACCACTTTTTCAGATGAAGGAGAACATCCGTATGACGCTCCAAGATTTTCCTCCCCGGTTTATTCAAGGGCTTTCGGAGATTCATCAGTCGCTCGATTTAACAGCCACAAAAGAAACTGCGGTTCGTGTTGCATCCCAGATTTTTGGCGCTCATGGCGCCAGTCTCATGCTGTTTGACCGCTCTCATGAAGTCTTGAAGATTTCCGAAGCGTTTGGTCTGAGTGAAGATTATAAATCCAAGGGAGATGTGGATCCTCGAAAAAGCATTGGCGAAACTCTCCAGGGCAACGTAGTCGTCATCCGCGACATTGCTACAGACCCCAATTTACAGTACCGTCAGGAAGCCATCAAGGAAGGTATTAAAAGCATCGTCGGTGTGCCGTTAGGTGTTAAAAACGTTCTTATCGGGTCTCTCAGGCTTTATTTCTCTACAATCAAGGATATTTCATGGGAAGAAATGGAGTATCTGAAGATGATGGCGGTTCATATCGGATTGGCATTGCGGAAGGCATTTTATTTCAACGCCATCCGATCTTCTACCACAAGTATCCATCTCATGCCGCCATTTCAGATCGGCGAATCCATGCTGAATCTGGTAAAAACCGCCACTCTTTCAGGGCTTTCCAAAGGTTGTTCCCTGTTTCTGCTCAAACAGGAAAGCGGAATGCTGGAACGTGTTGCCTCTTTTGGTCTGAGCGAGCGCTACTTGCGCAAGGGGACACTTTATGTTGCACAGAGTATCGGTGAAATATCCACAGGAAAGCCGGTGGTCATTTCCAAGGTAGCCACAGACCAGAGAGTTCAATATCGTGAAGAGGCGCTGGCAGAAGGTATCAAGGCCATTATTGGATATCCGGTATTCATCGGGAAAAAGATTATCGGCGCCATGAGGTGGTATTACGATTTTGAATTTGAGCCTGATGAAGATCACCTCGTCTGGAAAGAGTATCTGGCGATCAATGTGGGACTGGCCATTGAAAAAAATCAGTTGCTGATTCAATTAAAAACCCGCCAGGATTGGTATGCCGATATCCTGTTCGAAATGGATGCCAAGCCCTACAGCATTTCGTGACATAAAAATGTGGAAGTGATTTTTCAACCGCTTCGATAACATGAAGTGGTTCTTATTTCAGCAAGCATTCAAGCTGAGAGCGCGAAAGCAGGCGAACAGCGTGAGACTGTCGTTGATTGGGTATGTCGAATCGCAGTACAGCGAAGCTGGTAAAGGTATCAGCCTGAATGCGAACTGGAATTGCTTCCGTTGATCACAATATCCGTGCTTTCGTTCTTGTGGAATATCCATATGCCGCACGAACGAAGGCGCTGCAAAACGCCGTTATCGGGTTTGCAGAAGTTCCGCCGCTTCATGTCATTTTTTTGTGCATTCATGCACGCTGTCACTTTTCTCCGCATTTTTTCAAATTCTTTCATACAAATACAAATGGAATCCAGATTTAATGAATTCAGATGCTACATTCAGCCCTCTGTTTACAGATCTGTATGAACTGACCATGATGGCGGCTTACCGGGAAAACCATATGACGGCGAACGCCACGTTTTCACTGTTTATCCGGGGATATGAACAACTCAATCGGGGATATTTCATTGCTGCAGGACTTCAGGACGCTCTGCGCAGTCTTGAACAACTGAGGTTTTCACAGGAGGAGATAGAATATCTGCAACGCCTGAACCTGTTCCCTGGATCATTTATCCGGACGCTCCCGGACTTTCGCTTTACCGGCGATGTCTGGGCCATGCCTGAGGGAACTGTCTGCTTTTCGGATGAACCCTTGATGGAAGTGACAGCTCCCATTGCCGAGGCTCAACTGGTGGAAACGTTTCTGATCAATATCATCGGCTTTCAAACCAATATTGCAACCAAGGCTGCTCGCTGCATCCATGCCGCCAAAGGCAGACCCATCGTGGATTTCAGCTTGCGCCGCACTCAAGGACTGGATGCAGGAATGCAGGTAGCCCGAAGTACTTATATCGCTGGGTTTTCAGGAACCAGCAATGTTCTGGCGGCCCGTCGATATGATATACCCGTATCCGGCACCATGGCGCACTCCTTTGTTTTGGCGTTTTGTAATGATGGCGATGCATTTCAGGCGTATGCCCGGACTTTTCCCGATGACAGTGTATTTCTGATTGATACCCGCCATGTGTTACAGGGGGCTCATGATGCTGTAAATATTGCTAAAATCATGGCTGAAAACGGTCATCGACTGAAAGGTGTCCGGATTGACAGCGGCGATATGGTGGAAAGCAGCCGACAGGTGCGTCATATTCTGGACGAAGCCGGACTCCAGCAGGTGCAGATTATAGCTACCAGCGGCTTTGATGAATACAAGATCGAAAAGACGCTGGCATCTGGTGCCGCCATAGACGCTTTCGGTGTTGGCGCCAATATTGGAGTATCTTCAGATTCGCCTTTTTTGGATGTGGTGTATAAAATGGTGCGGTATCAAGATCGGGATGTCAGAAAGACCAGTCCGGGTAAAACAACACTTGCCGGAGAAAAACAGGTTTTTCGCAGGATGAATGCCGGCGGCAGTCCCAAGGAAGATATCATTGCCTGTAGGAATGAGGTGATTGAAGGCGCTGTACCGCTTCTGGAAAAGGTGATGACAAATGGCAGGTG
>DAIEFO010000139.1 GCA_027325475.1 Desulfobacteraceae bacterium
GTAATGTCCGTATTGGTATAAATGCAGAGGGATGCTGCGATTTCCATAGATTTTTTAACAATTTCGGTGGCATCCAGTTGCGAATGACGGATCAGCGCCGTTGCTGCGGCCTGAGCCATCGAGCCTCCGGAGCCAATGCCGATGACTTCATCATCCGGCTCAATAATATCGCCGTTTCCGGACAGCAGATAAGTCCGGGTGCTGTCCACCGCGATCATCATGGCTTCGAGTTTGCGCAGAAACTTGTCTGTGCGCCAGTCCCTGGCCAGCTCCACTGCGGCGCGGGTCAGATTTCCGTTGAAGCGGTCGAGCTTTCCCTCGAGCCGTTCCGACAGATGCAGGGCGTCCGCTGTAGCACCGGCAAACCCTACGATAATCTTCTCATTGTAAATTCGCCGCACTTTTTTGGCGCGGTGCTTGACGATAGTGGTGTTTAACGTCACCTGACCATCGCCTGCCACAACAACCTTTCCCTGATATCGAACCGCCAGTATGGTTGTTCCGTGAAACACCATCGCTCTGCTCCGTTTTGGGACGGCTTTGTAAAAAGTTCGCAGGCAAGGCGCGCAAATCCTTCGTCATTGCAGCACAACGCAGCATGCGGGCTTTTTACAAAGCCGTCATGTATCTATTTCCGGGGATGCGCCCGGTCGTAGGTTTCCATCAGTTTGTCCATGCTGACATGGGTGTATCGCTGGGTCGTGGACAAGCGCTGATGCCCCAGAAGTTCCTGCACAGCCCTTAAATCCGCGCCGGCATCCAGCATATGCGTTGCAAAGCTGTGGCGCATGGCGTGAGGAAATGCCGGTATGGGCAGACCGCAGCGCACAGCCCATTTATCCAGAATGCGGGCCACAGACCGGGGCGTCAGCCGTCCGCCCCGAAGATTGAGAAAGAGCGGCCCGTTTTCCTGTAATACCAAGCCATCGCGCTTTTCCAGACATTGCCGGTATGCGTTTAATGCCGCCAGTGACTTCCGGCCGACCGGCGTCAGACGTTCCCGGTTACCCTTGCCGCAAACCCGTATCACGGACTGCTGAAAATCCACATCGAAAACATTTAAGGCTGTCAGCTCCGAAACCCGGATACCGGAAGAATACAGCAGCTCCAGAAGCGCCCGATCTCTCAATGCTGCCAGGGAATCTCCGGGAATACCGTCCAGCAGCCGGAACATTTCATCCACCGTCAGAAACACCGGAATCGGGGTTTCTGTCCGGGGGGTGGATATCAATTCCGCCGGATTGCCGTCAAGAATGCCCCGGCGCACCAGAAACTTGAAAAAGGAGCGCAGGGCGGAAAGCTTTCTGCCGATGGAGGATTTCTGATTTTTCCGGTGCAGCCAGCCCAGATACCGGCGGATCGCCAGCGCATCCAGATCTGCGATCCGCACCGCTTCCGGCGGCTGTTCCAGAGATGCGGCACTGACCGAGACAAACTCTCCGAGGTCATGCGCATACGAACGGCAGGTATTGTCCGAATACCCCTTTTCCGAAGACAACGACTCAAGAAAAAGCCGAATCAGCGGCTTTGCCGAATCCACATCAGGGGGCATTTCTCTCCCAGTCTATCAACGAGTCAATCTCTTTCCACGAACCCACTTCCTGAAACGGATGCAACTGACGATTCCAGGGCTGTCTGAAAAGCACCGGCTCCACGCCGGCTTCTTTCAACTGGAAACAGGTCTCCAGGCGGTCATCAATAAAATATGCAATGCGATGTTCCCGCAAGACATCCGCTTTGGCTTCAAAAGAACCTGTGGTGACAAGCCGGACTGTGTCGGTATTCAGCGACAGCGTGCTTTGTATCCAGTCTAGGACAGGGCCCGTATAAGGCCGAGCCGTCACCAGGAGCAATGGCCCGAAGGCTTTTTCAAGCCGGCCCAGCACATCCGCCGCGCCCGTCATCGGCATCAGGGGCATGGTGTAATGACCGTCCTGAATCCGCTGAATAATGGCCTCGATGATATCTTCATCCAGGTGAAGACAGTCCTTCAGCATGTAACAGGTAATATCATCATACCGCAGATTCGAAACGTGGTAGTCATCTCGGGCGATGTCCAGAAAAAGCGTCATGGTATCCGCCAGAACCCCGTCAAAATCAAATGCTATGGAATTGGGATCAATCATGGTGCCACAATGAAACAACCCGCCTTATGCGGCTTTTCGTGTTTGTTTTTTCAAACGAACGATGCGTTTTTTGTAAATTTTGGCCATACGAAGATTGTTCTCATTGGCCGCTGAAGCCTTAACCACTTTAAGTTCCCGGATCTTTTGCTTGATTTCACGAACCGATGTATTGTTTTTACCGGGCGCGTCCTCGACAATGCCTTTAGATTTTTTGATGGCGCTGATCAACTCCGGCTTGTTCATACCGGATACACCCGCCAGGTCGGTAGCTTCCTTGGCCACATCTCTCAGTTCCTTAACCGTCATTTTATCCAGAGGTTTTTCCTTCTCTTCCTTTTTTTTGCCTCCCATAACAACCCGTTCTCCTTGTAAAAGTTAAAATCAAAAACGGAGGCCGTTCACCCGCCTCCGCATTGCAGAAAATGGACCCTTCATGGAGCCATCCGGTTTTCTTAATAATCTATTTTGTTGAATACTGTCAATCGGTTTTCAAATTACCTTTCAGTATCTGTGCGATATGGACAGGGCCTGGAATCAGTTTCTGGTCCAGCATGATGTGTTCGGTCTGCTTCCAGGCTGCAATGTCGATCTGCCCGATGTCTTTTTCGGAACCCGGCTGAATCAGCGGGCGCGTTTCGGCCAGTTGCTCACGAACCGTCGTCAGCGGCGTATCCTTATCGAATTGTCGTAATACGGCAATGGTTTTTTCCGCGTTTCCGGGCGCCATCGCTTTCTGCCAGCCTTCGATGAGCGCCTGCCGGAAGCGGTTCACCAGTTCCGGCTTTTCATTCAGAAGTTTCCGGGATGTAATGACGGAATTGGCGACAAACCGGACGCCAAAGGCGTCCGGACTGAAAAACGCCACTTTTTCGCCGGATTTTTCCAGCTTTTCCCGGATAATCACGCCCTGGGCGTTGATATATACCGGCCATAAATCCACTTTTCCCTCATAAAAGGGTGTGTAATCGTAGCGAACGCTGTACAGGTTTACGCTGTCCCTGACAAGACCGAACCTGGCCATCAGCGCGCGCATGATGGTTTCATCATTGCCGCCATACGTGACGCCAATGGTTTTTCCTTTAAAATCCAGGGGACTGTTTATGGTCAGTTTGCCGGAACGATACACCCAGTGCAGCGGGTTTTTCTGAAAGAGCTGCGCAATCACCACGATCGGCGATCCCATAGAAACGGCCCGGATGACCTGATCGGCGGACGCCACGCCGAACTGGGCGTACCCCAGTTCCAGTTCCTTGATGGCGTCACGCTCCGGACCGCCTTCCTTGACGGTCACATTCAGTTTGTGAGCGGCGAAAACGCCCTGTGCATCCGCATACAGATCTCCGGCGACACTGGCGTTAAACAGCCATTTCAGACGGTATGTCACCGCGTCGTTGCAATAACCACTGGCAGATGTCAGCAGCACATACCCGACAATTCCCAGAATCCCAATGATTTTTCCGATACGGTTCATATAGGACGGCCTCTCAAAAAGTACGATTTCGGGACGACTTTGTAAAATGTTCGCAGGCAAGGCGCGCAAATTCTGAGGAGTGGAGCGTACTTTTGGGTACGCCGCAACGACGAAGGATGCAGCGCAACACAGCATGCGGACATTTTACAAAGCCGTCATCTCTCATTATGCCTGGAATTTGCGCTCAACCACATCTCCTGCCCACTCCAGCGCGGTCAGGTACAGCGATGTACTGATACCGATCAGAAACAGTGCAGCCAGTATCTTCGACAAATCGCTTTGATACAGTGCAATCCGGATGCTGTAGCCGATGCCGGCGTCCGCAGCGACAAATTCCGCCACAATGGTGCCAACCATCGCCATGGTGGCGCTGCCCACAATCACGGTTGTCAGCTTGTGAATATTTTCATAGGCCCGTATCCGCACCTGAAGCCGCCAGTTCATTCTTCCGGTCGCTTCATAAAAATGCTCCACGCTGTCCACCGGTTCCGACAATATGCTGATGACCGACAGCAGCAGGGGAAAATAACAGATCATGACCGCGATCAGCAGCCTGGCAAGCAGCCCGTCTCCCAGAAGAATAAAAATAATCGGCGCTACCGCCACCATCGGGTACGCCTGAATGTTATATGCAGCGGCCCGGATTAAAGACCCGATCCAGGATGCCCGTCTTCCGGCGACACCAATGGCGAACGCCAGCAAAATCGAGATCAGGTGACCGACCACGGCGATCCACAGGGTATCCGCCACATTCCAGAGATACCGGACAAAAACGGACAGTGCGGTATGCCAGATTTCGAGCGGGCCGGGAATGACATAATCCGACAGATGCAGCAGGTATTTCATCAGAATCAGCGACAAGACCCCTGCCGCATATACCAGCACAAACTGTTGAAGCCGTTTATGAAACATGTACCATCTCCAGCATGGTCCGCTCCACATGCGGCATTGAAAAGTTCTCTGCATCCATCAGATCCTGCCCGAAAACGCTCTGCGCCTGAGGCGATTTGTCCGCGCTTCTGAGAACGATGACCTGCCTGCAGAACTTGGCGACTTCCAGCATGTTGTGGGAAATATAGAGAAATATTTTTCCCGGAAACAGCGTTTTCAGGGTGATGATGATACGTCCCCGCGTGGTTTCATCCACATTGGCCAGACTTTCATCCATGATCAGCATATCAAAATCCTGAAGCAGATAACGGATCAGATTGGCGCGGTTCTTCTGCCCCAGGGATAACTGACTGAATCTAGCGTTCATGCAGGGCCTTACGCCAAACGTATCGACCAGCGTATCCAGAAACTTTCGGTCTGATGCCTGCGTGGTGGATGAAATGATATCTCCGATGCCGGCCCAGCCCGGAAAACGCTCCATGTTGTGCGTATAAAGAATTTTTTCCGTACGGTCTGACAGAATCTGTCCGGAATATCCATTGATTTCACGCGCCATCATCCGGGCAAGGGTTGTCTTTCCCAGGCCGGACGGGCCGAACAGCGCGTGAAAACCGGCGCCGTCGATCCGGCAGTTCAACTGGTCAAATACGTGGATATCCGTGTGAGGATACTGAAAGGAAATGTTCTGGCATTCGATCTGCATGATTCGGCAGCACCACTGGGTCAGGCAGTCATTGTCAGGATATCCGCCGCATTTTCAGCCGCGCCCAGAATTTCGATCCGGCGGTCCACATCACCGGCCTCTGTCAGGCCGCATCCCCGAATCAGAATGTTGTCGGTAAATCCATGCCGTTTGAAGAAATAATCATATCGGGGAAAAATATCAGCGAAACTTTTTTCGTCAGAATTTCCCTGCGTCTGGATGAACACCAGCCGTTTTCCAGGTTTCAGCCGGCTGGGATTCGGGTTGGCGATAAAATCAGGACGCAGATATGAATACGTGCGATCGATAAAGCCCTTCATCTGGCTGGACACCTCGCCATAATAGACCGGCGTTGCCAGCACCAGGACATCGGCTTCCCGGACAGCCTCCAGCACATCGGTCATATCATCCTTCAAGGCGCATTTATCGAGTTTGGTTTTACAGGTCATACAGGCCTGACATCCCCGGTACTCGAGTTTGTTCAATGCAAATGTCCGCACCTCCGCGCCATTTTTTTCTGCGGTTTCACAGAAAAGCCTGGCAATGGTGGTGCTGTTTCCTCTGGGTCTTGGACTGCCCAATACACACACAATTTTCATGCAACCGCTCCTTTCACTCTTGACGACTTCGTAAAAAGTCCGGATGCTGCGTTGCGCTGCATCCTTCGTCGTTGCAGCGTACCCAAAAGTACGCTTCATTCCTCAGGATTTGCGCGCCTTGCCTGCGAACTTTTTACAAAGCCGTCTGAATTTTGACTTTTTACGAAGGCGTCACCCTTCACCTAAATATCGAAATGTGCTTTGATTTTATATAGATGGATGGCAGGCATGTTCAGAATACCGGTAATGCCGGTCATCTCCGATATGGCTTTCAGATGCGCCTCAATCTCCGTCATCGAAGGTGCGATAAAGGTGAACCAGATATTCAGATCGTCATCCCGCTGATAATTATGGGTAACGCCCGGAAACTGATTCACCACCTGCGCAAAAGCATCCACCCGATCTTCCGGAACTTTCGCCGCACACAGCGTGCTGACAAAGCCTATTTTCCCGGGAACGAAATTGCCGCCGATTCTTCGGATGATGC
>DAIEFO010000013.1 GCA_027325475.1 Desulfobacteraceae bacterium
AGCGGAGAAGTGTTGGAAGCCCGAATACCGTGTTTTTCTTCCCCTTTTTGCTGGATGAATCCCGGAGTGCCTTTTTCAACGACAAAAAAGGACGGCCCTTCCGGCGTAATGGCCAGCAGCGTGATAAAATCCGCGTAGCCTCCTGTGGATATAAACTGCTTGGAGCCATTGATCCGGTACCCCTGAAGACTGCCGGATGCGTCAAAAACAGGTTCCGCCTTTGTTTTTAAGGCAGCCAGATTGCTGCCCGCCCCCGGTTCTGTAACGGCATATGCCACCAGGGAATTACCTTCGGCGATGGAGCCCAGCCATTTTTCTTTCTGAGTTTCCGTACCGCCGACAATCAGTGGATCCGCACCCAGTTGAATGGCAAAAAAAGCCGTTGCAATTCCCAGGCAGATGCCGGCGACAGCGCGGGTCAGCGCGCAGCAGTCACGCGCGCCGCCGCCCATGCCGCCATAATCTTCAGGAATAAACAGAAGCTGGAGACCGATATCAGACCCCAGCATGGTGCGGACGATTTCTTCGGGAAAGCGTTCTTCTCTGTCAAAATTCCGGATGACCTCAGGGGTCAGGAGACGGGCTTTCAGCCTGGCAACCGTATCCAGAACCATTTGGCGGGATTCATCATCCAGACCGGTAAGATTCGGTGCAACGTTATGATCTGAAGAAAGCATCCCGGATTAATCCTCTTTGGCTTCGATAACTTGTCTGCCTTTGTACTGACCGCAATTAGGGCATATGTGGTGAGGGAGTTTAGGTTCTCCGCATTCCGGGCATGTGGAAATAGATGGCGCTTCAAGATTTTGATGAGAGCGTCTCATATCCCGTTTGGATTTGGACGTTTTATGTTTTGGAACTGCCATGAGTAATCTCCTAACTATCTGTTAATTAAAATTTTATTGTATTTATCACTATGATCGTGAAAGTGTAGGCATTAGTAATTGAATCCGACGGCTTTGTCAAGCTTTTATTGTTCAATATCGATTTACACCATCGCAGCATCTATGTTGTTTGTCATGGGAAAATGTGATATGTGTCCCACAGGCTGATTCTTTAAATGAACGAATGGACGCTTTTTGCGGGTTGTCGATATGGACAAGTAGCTTTATTGACTTATATAGGAAATAGATTTTATAATTATAATGAGCTGTTATATATAAATAATATTCAATCAGGAATGTAACTATGAGTACAATCATCACTCGATTTCCTCCCAGCCCTACGGGATATTTGCATGTGGGAGGAGCGAGAACGGCTTTATTCAACTGGTTTTATGCGCGCCACACCAAGGGCCGATTTGTTCTGCGTATTGAGGATACAGACACGGTACGTTCAACGCAGGCATCTGTGGACGCCATTTTCGATGCTCTGAAATGGCTGGGCATTGATTGGGATGAAGGACCGTACTTTCAAACCCAAAGATTTCACATTTATGCCGAGTATGTTCAGAAGCTTCTGGATTCAGGCCACGCATATTACTGCACGTGTTCCACTGAAAAAGTGGAAGCCATGCGCCAGCAGGCGATGGCAACCGGGGGAAAACCCAAATATGATGGTACATGCCGTGAAAAAGGGCTGGCCAAATGCGAAAATGCGGTCGTTCGTTTTCGAGCGCCCCAAACCGGAACGACGGTTATTCATGATGTCGTCAAGGGCAATATCGTATTCCAGAATGCGGAACAGGATGATTTTATCATTCAACGCAGTGACGGAACGCCGACGTATAATTTTGTGGTGGTGGTGGATGATATCTGCATGGGTATCAATACCATCATCCGCGGTGACGATCATGTCAACAATACGCCCCGCCAAATCATGCTCTATAAAGCCCTGGGTGCCGAGCTTCCGGTGTTTGCGCATGTGCCGATGGTTCTCGGCAAAGACAAGACCCGCCTGAGCAAACGGCATGGCGCCATGTCCGTGACCGAATATCGGAATATGGGATTTTTGCCGGAAGCCATGATCAATTATCTGGTGCGACTGGGATGGTCCTGTGGCGATCAGGAATTCTTTACACGGGAAGAACTGATCGAAAAATTTTCTCTGGAACATATCGGCAGATCGGCGGGTGTGTTTGATATGGATAAGCTTCTGGCGCTAAATGCCGATCATATCAAAGCAACGCCGCCGCGTGTTCTGACGCCGCATCTGATGCCTTTTTTGAAATCGAACGGGTATGCGGCGGAAGAAGGCGATTATCTGGACCAAGTGATTCTGACATTGAACGCTCGCTGTAAAACACTGCTTGAAATGGCGGAACAGGCTCGTTTTTATTATGTGGATACTGTGGAATACGACCCTGCAGCCGCAGAAAAAGTCTTAAAGCCTGAATGCCTTGATCCCTTGAATCAGTTATTACGGCATATGGAACCTTTGGCCGATTTTTCCATTACCGCGCTTGAAAAAGTCTTTTTGGCCGTAATGGAGACAACAGGGCTGAAACTTGGAAAAATTGCTCAGCCTGTCCGGGTTGCGCTGACCGGTAAAACCGCCAGCCCTGGTATTTTTGAAATTATTGAAATTTTAGGAAAAACAAAAGTCATGAACCGTTTGCAGCAAGCGGTGGCATATATCGAAAACAGAGGTTGACAGCGAATTCTGAACGATTATAGAAGCAGTATATTGGGGGATTATGATCCGGGTAAAAGATATTATGACAACAACGGTGCTTTCTGTAACGCCTGAAACCGAGATTGTTCAGGCAGCTAAAATTATGCTGGAAAAACGGATTAATGGCCTGCCGGTCGTCAATAGTCAGGGAAAGGTGGTTGGCATTATTTGTCAGAGTGATCTGGTGTCTCAGCAAAAAAGCGTTCCCATTCCATCTCTGTTTTCTTTGCTGGATGGATTTATGCCGCTGACCTCTCTGAAAAAAATAGAAAAAGAAGTGGAAAAGATCGCCGCTATCACGGTCAGCCAGGCGATGTCATTTAAACCTGTGACGGTGTCACCCGAAACGGGGATTGAAGAGGTCGCCTCATTGATGGTGGATAAAGGTTTTCATACGCTGCCCGTTGTGGACGACGGCAAATTGGTCGGCGTTGTCGGAAAAGAGGATGTGCTGAAAACGCTCTTGCCATCCTGATGTGGAAGCCCGATTTTACCTGCCTTGATTGATGTTTCACGTGAAACATCAATCAAGATATTCAGCGATCATTTCAACAGGATTTCGAATCGGGATGTGAGAAAAGCGGCTCATTCGAAGCGCGCATGTCGGACAGTCCGTAATACCTGTATCTGCAGATGTCCGCATCAGTTTTTGACGCAGATCCGACCCGATTTCAAGGCTCAGCCCCGAGTGCTTCGCGGACAGGCCCCACGTGCCGGCCATACCGCAGCAGTGGGTGTCCGGTCTGTCGATGTGAAGTCCTTGAAGCCTGGCCAGCATTTGAATCGAACTGTCGGGATCTGGCTGCACCCTTAAATGGCATGGCATGTGATAGAAAAGGTGCTTTTCGCAGTTTGTCGTCCGCAGGCGCTGTGAATACCGGTTGATCAGATGACTGACATGTATCAGTTTTTCCTGAACGTTTTGTATAAAAACCGAGTCACTCAGATATTGCCATTCCTTCAGCAGCATCAACCCGCACGAAGAGCAGGAAACCACTAAATAATCAATGGAATCCAGCAGTTTTCCCCATCTCTCAAAATTCTCTTTAATTTTTTTACGGGCTTCCGGAATCATGCCCTTGGACATCATGGGAAGTCCACAACAGTGCTGGGCAGGTGTCAGCACCGTCATTTTCATGGATGTCAATACAGAGCTAACGGCTTCGCCGATGGATGGCCTGAAAAAAGCCGCGTAACATCCAGAAAAATAAAGTATTCGTGGGCTTCCGGTACCCATTGCCGCTGGAATGCGCTTATGTAAAGGAATATCCGCAGGCAATGGCAGGGGATAACAAGAAGAAATACCGGTCAGCATTTCTCCGAGCATTTTAACCACAGGGCGCTCAACAAGCGGCGTGATAAATCTGGATACGGGAGGCCATGTCTTTCCTGCAAATTCGGCATTTACAGTCAGTTTATCGTGAAAGGATGTTCCATAGCGCTGTCTGTATGCACTCCTGGCTTCAATGGCCATTTTGGGGATATTAACACCGGACGGACATTCATGATGGCAGCTTCCGCATTGGATACACAATGACATGACCTGCTGGAATTCAGCAGCATAAAGGCTGCGGCTGTCAATGCCTCCACTAATCAGCATTCTAAGGACATTGGCCTTGGCTTTAGGCGCGGCAGCTTCATCACGGGTGACTTTATATACCGGACACATGCGGGTAGCGGTGGTAACGGTAGTGCAGCGAGAACATCCATGACAGGCCTCAACGGCATCTATAAATCCTTCCGGCCACAAAAGGTGTTTTGGAGAAATATCTTCCGCGTGATAGGCTGTTCCATATCGGAGATGCTGCTGCATGAGATGCGGATTGTCCGAGACGAGAATCTCCGGATTCAGCAGCCCACAAGGGTCCAAGATGGATCGAATCTCCTGAAACAGCGGATAAATAGCCGGGTATTGACTCTGGATGTATGCGCTGCGCAACCTGCCGTCCCCATGTTCTCCGGAAATGACCCCGCCCAGTGCGTGGATCATTTTGAAGACATCATCGCAGACAGGTTTTAATACACGAATATCATCCGGGTCTTTAAGGTTCAGTAGCGGTCGGGTATGCAGGAGCCCCTTGGCGATATGGCCGTAAACCACAAAAGAAACCTGGCGGCGGTTCAGAATTTCATAAATGCCTTGAAAGTATTCCGGGAGCTTGTCGGTGGGAATAGCGGCATCCTCAATAAGCGCCAAAATTTTTTTCTGGCCTTTGAGCCGATACAAAATGGGAACAGCCGCTTTTCGTACCGCCCAGAATTTTTCTTTTTCCTGATGGGTTACTGCCAGATGAAATGTTTCCGTGTATCTCCCGGCTGTCAGAATTCGGCAGGCCTGTTCCGCCATGGATGCACACGCTTCCGGCGTGTGGGAATCAAATTCGATGAGAAGGACATTGTCGATACCGTCCGGAATATGCTCTTTCAGCCGAGGCTCCTGTTGCCTGGCCAGATTCAGGAGTGATTTATCCATGATCTCAATGCCCGATGGGTTCAGAGGCAACATCTGTTGAACGGTGCGGGCAGCGGTGATGATATCCGGGAAAAAGGCGACGATCAGAGCATCATGAAGCGGTCTTGGGATCAGCCGGAACTTCAGTCGTGTAACGATCCCCAGTGTGCCTTCAGCGCCTGCAAACAGACGGGTTAAGTCCAGACGGCCATCTTTTACCATGTCCCTCAGATTATAGCCGGTTGTGTTGCAACGAATGGCCGGATAAGCGATTTCGATTTCTGTCTGATGCCGAACAAACAGGGTGTAAATTTTTTGAAGGTATTCCGGCAGATTTTCCCAGGGCGTATTAAAACATTCAGAGAGGGTGATCAACCGGCCGGATGACAGCACGACATCGGCGTCGATGATATAATCCGATACATTCCCGTATTTGACAGAGTGCGCGCCACTGGCGTTGGTGCCATACATGCCGCCGAACGTGGCATATTCGGCGCTGGACGGATCCGGAGGAAAAAACAGGCCCGTACCCTTCAGGGCGGCTTCCAGTTCGCCGCCGCGATATCCAGGCTCGCATTCCATCCAGTTATTTTCGATATCCAGATGCAACAGGCGGTTCATGTATTTTGAAAAATCAAGGACAATGCCATTTCCGAGAGATGAGCCGCACAAACCGCTGCCGGCGCCGCGCGGATGAATGGATATCCGGTTGGCGGCCGCAAATCGTACTGTCGGAATAACATCCTCCACGCAGGCCGGATAGACGACGGTCGAAGGTCTGACACTAAAAATGCTGCCATCGGTGGACAGTATTCCTGTCCGGATCGGATCTGTATATACCTCTCCTTCGATGATATCCTGAAGACGCTGTTTCATTTTCCGCACCTGTTTCTATGAATCTGTCTAAAAAGATGGAATTTCATTTTATCTATCATGGATGCGTCTTCTTATCAAAAGGTATGTCCACCATCATCGCATCAAAAAAGACTTGTCACAATGTCATGGTCTGAATTAACATCAGAATATTCAAACCTTTTTGGTACAGGAGAAGCATATTGATGTCCGATTTTACCCATATTGATCCAGAAGGCCGTGTGCGGATGGTGGATGTTTCAGAAAAACCGCACACCCTTCGTACGGCTGTTGCGACAGGAACGATTTTCATGAAGGCAGCCACGCTCGATATGATAACCCGGCAAACGGTCAAAAAAGGCAACGTCCTTGAAACCGCCCGCATTGCCGGCATTATGGCGGCCAAGCGTACCGCGGACTTGATCCCCATGTGCCATCCGCTGAATATCACGCATGCACAGATTGATTTTTTTCCGGATCAGGCCCAAAATATTATTCGTATCGAAGCCATTGTACGGATTGTGCATCAAACCGGTGTGGAAATGGAAGCCCTGACAGCGATATCCATCGCGGCGCTGACCATTTATGACATGTGTAAATCCTACGATCGGGAAATGAAGATTTCTGATATCTGCCTTTTGAAAAAATCCGGTGGCAAAAGCGGAACCTTTGTACGGACACCATGAACTTACAGACGGTGACACTGATTGCTGGAGGTGCTGCAACCGCCGGCTTTCTGGCCGGCTGGATTCTGTCGCGGGTGGGGCTTCGTCACCACTATTATCAGTCGCTGGCGCAGGATCGTTCTGAAATTGCTTCGCTCGTTGTTCAGCCCCTGAAAGACGTGCTGGAGCGGTATGACCATCATGTACAGGAAATAGAACAATCCCGGCAGAATGCCTATGGAGGACTTTCCGAACAGCTCCGTTCCCTGGTCCAGACGCAGAACGTCCTTCAGAAGGAAACGGGAAACCTGGCCAAAGCGCTCCGCGTGCCCCATGTCCGCGGCAGATGGGGAGAAATGACGCTGAAACGCGTTGTAGAGCTGTCCGGAATGTCGGCTCATTGCGATTTTACTGAACAGACATCCGTGAATTCTGAAGAGGGATTGCTGCGGCCGGACATGGTGGTATGGCTTCCAGGTCAGCGCCAGATCATTATCGACGCCAAGGTGCCCCTGTCGTCATATCTGGAATCCCTTGAGGCGCACAGCGAGCCGGATCGCCAGAAATATCTGGAAAGCCATGCGCGGCAGATACAAAGCCATATTCAGAAGCTATCGGCCAAATCGTATTGGGCAAGTTTTAAACCGTCTCCGGAATTTGTCATTTTGTTTATTCCGGGAGAAAATTTCTTCAGCGCGGCGCTGTCTCAGTCTTCGGATCTCATTGGATATGGCGCTTCCAGAGGGGTGATACTGGCAACGCCGACGACGCTGATCTCGCTATTAAAAACCATTGCCTTCGGGTGGCGACAGGAATCCGGCATAACCAAAGCCCGCGACATCCACCGGACGGCGTGCGACCTGTATGAACGGTTTTCGGGAATGGCGGAGCATTTTCATCGCCTCGGTAAGGACTTGGAACGCAGCGTTCAATCCTACAATCAATTTGTGGCTTCTTATGAAAAGCGTGTGATGCCGCTGTGCGAAAAATTGATGGAGATGGGGGTGTCCACCAAGGATGGCAAGACACCTCTGTCACCCCATGTTGTGGAGAAAAAAACCGCTGTCCCTGAAATATTGAAAGATGTTCGGCCCTTTTCTGGAGACATCCTGTGGAAAGAATAACGAAATATATTCGCCTGTGCGCCTTGTCTGTCATACTGATGGCGGCGGGATGCGCCTTTCAGAAAACTCCCGCGCCGGTTGTCACGGGACCGGCGCTTGTCAAGCTTCAGGTTTCCGCGTATCCGGCGCTGACCGACGATATGAACTATGAGGGAATGGATCGCGCGATCCGCATGAGTCTGACGTACCTCAAAAAAGTTCCTGCAGATCGTGTCTTTATGTTTGGAGCCGATCCCTGTACGGCAGGGCATTTGATCCGATCTCTGGAATTTTTTCAGAAAATACTGGCTTCCCGGCCGTCGCCTGCGGAGCTGTCCGCAGAGATTCAGAAAAATTATCAAATCTACCAGGCTGCCGGAGACGCTGCTACGGGGAAAGTTCTGTTCACTGGTTATTATGAACCGGTATTGAACGGCAGCCCTGTGGAAACCGGCAAGTACAGATATCCGCTCTACAGCCGTCCGGACGATCTGGTAACCATTGAACTTTCCCGGTTTTCGCCGAAATTTTCCGGAGAGACGCTGATTGGCCGTTATACCGGGAAAACGGTGGTTCCCTACTATGATCGTAAAGACATCGATGCGAAAAAAGATTTCCACCAGCGCGCCCGCGTTCTGGCGTGGGTCGATGATCGGATCGGGCTGTTTTTTTTACAAATTCAAGGCTCCGGAAAAATACAGATGGGGGCGGCATCGGAGATCAATGCGCATTACCAAATAACCAATGGACGCCCTTATCGCAGCATCGGGAAGATTCTGGTGGATGAGGGGAAAATACCCAGAGCGCAAGTTTCCATGCAGCGCATCCGGGCATATTTGAAGGCCCACCCGCAGGAGGTGGATGCCATACTCGATGCCAATCCGAGCTATGTTTTTTTTAAACTGGAACCGGATGGCCCTTTAGGAAATCTGAACGCGCCACTGACACCGGGGCGTTCTGTCGCCGTCGATAAAAAATGTTTTCCACCGGCAGCCCTGATGTATATTCAGGCGCAAAAACCTGTAATGGACGGCAGCGGCGAGATTGCTTCCTGGGAGCCACTGGATCGATTTGCAGTGAATCAGGACACGGGCGGCGCAATCACCGGAGCCGGACGAGCGGATATTTTCTGGGGAAGCGGCTCTTACGCGGAATTGGCTGCCGGATATTTACAGCATCGGGGGAACATGTATTTTCTGGTGTTAAAGCCGGGTATAGACCGATGATCTCGCAAAAAGCCAAAAATCACACGGTTTCACAAAAAAAATGGATTTCAAAATGACGGAATCCATAAAGTCATCGGCAAGTATCACCGTCTTGGGAACATTACCACCGCTCAGAGGGCTCAGCAGTTATTGCCGTGAATTTGCCATCGCTATGGCCAATACCCGGCGGGTTGAATTTCTTTCCTTCAAAAAGCTCTATCCGTCGGCGTTATATCCAGGCGGAAAATTCGCTTTCCCCTGTGGAATATGACCATCTGACAATTCGAACGCGCCTGAAATGGTATAATCCCCTGACATGGCTGATAGAAGGGATGACAGCGACCGGAGATATGCTTCATGCACAGTGGTGGAGCCTGCCGCTGGCGCCGATTTATATGACCCTGTGTATGTGTTTCAAGCTGAGAAAAAAGCCGGTTGTCCTTACGGTTCACAACGTCATGCCGCATGAGCGTTCACGTCTTTATAAAACGGTATCCGCCGTTTTGTTTCGGTTCGGAAATCATTTCATCGTCCATACGGAGCGAAATCGGCAACAGCTTATGGCGCAATATGGCGTTTCCCCCCAGCGGATCAGCGTCATTGCGCATGGGCCGCTGGAATTTTTTACGGCTGCGGATAAGGATAGAAAGGCTTTCCGACAGGAACTTGGGGTATCCGAAAATGAAAAAATGCTGCTCTGCTGGGGGGCCATCCGTCCGTACAAGGGGCTGGATACCATGCTGATAGCGTTTGCAAAAATTCTGGAGCGATTGCCGAATACCCGCCTGGTGATTGCCGGCAAATGCTGGGAATCCTGGAGCCGATACCAGTCCCTGATTGACCAGCTTCACATCGGGGAGCGTCTGATACTGTACCTGCGTTATGTACCTGCAGGAGAGGCTGCCGGATATTTTGTCGCCGCCGATCTTGTGCTGCTGCCCTATCACCATTTTGACAGTCAAAGCGGCGTCGGAGCGGCAGCCGTTGCATTCAAAAAGCCTCTGATCGTCTCAGATACCGGCGGATTACCGGATTTTGTTCGTAACCGCCGGTGGGTGGTTCCACCTGGAAACTCGGATGTCCTTGCCGATGTCATTACTGATTGCCTTTCAGATGGCCGCTGTCTCGATGCAATGGCGCAGGACTCCGCCGATATCGCTGCCGATCTTTCATGGTCAGGCATTGTTAAAAAAACAAACTTCGTTTATCGTCACTTGATGCGTGGGGAGGCCGGATGGGATATCTGAAAGAACTGCTGCCGCTGATGCTGCGATACCGGTTTTCCAAAATGGGCCTGATGCTGCCGGCA
This sequence comes from Desulfobacteraceae bacterium, assembly GCA_027325475.1. Lineage (GTDB taxonomy): Bacteria > Desulfobacterota > Desulfobacteria > Desulfobacterales > Desulfatirhabdiaceae > RAAP-1. The sequence goes on from DAIEFO010000013.1 coordinate 10,200, forward strand.
AACCCCATCAATCTGACATTTTCTGTCACCAATGTGTGTCAGTCCCGCTGCAAAACATGCCATATCTGGAGACTCTATCAGACGCATCCTGAAAAACGTTTCGATGAACTGAAGATTGAAGAGATCGAAAAAATATTCCGATCCATGGGACACGTCTATATTTTCAATGTCAGTGGCGGAGAACCCTTTTTGCGCCAGGATCTGTGGGATATCATCGTTCTGGCCTGCAAGCATCTGAACCCCGGTATTATTCACATTCCCACCAATGCCATTGCCGTTGACCGCGTTGAAAGATGCGTCCAGCGAATTCTGTCGTTTCTGGCAGAAAACTATCCACATGTGCGCCTGACCGTTAAACCCAGTCTGGACCATATCGGGCAGAAACACGATGAAATTCGGGGTGTTTCGGGAAATTTCAATAAAGTCATGCAGCTTTTTGAACGCCTCAAACCGCTGGAAGCGATTTATCCGGGGTTTCATCTTGAGCTTGGGTCTGTCATCTCCCAGTGGAATGTCGGTGATATCGCGGAGATTGCCCGATTTGTCACTTCACTGAAACCGGGCAGTTACCGCAATGAAATTGCAGAACAGCGCGCCGAAATGTTCAATCAGGATGAAACCATCGCACCAGAAGCCGCGGATTATGAACGTGCTATCGCATTTTTTACTCATGAAATTCGCGATACCATGAAGCACAGCTCCCGCTTTCAGCGCATCACCCAGGCGTTTCGTCTCGTATATTATCAACTGGCTATCGACATATTGCAGGAAAACCGGCAGGTAATTCCCTGTTACGCCGGGATTTCCAACGCCCATCTCAGCCCTTACGGCGATATCTGGGCCTGCTGTACGCTGGGCAATACACAGTCCATGGGCAATCTGCGTGATGTCGGCTATGATTTTCAAAGACTGTGGCGCAGTCATCAAGCGGCCTCTGTCCGTGATTTCATCCGTCAAAAGCATTGCTGGTGCCCTTTGGCGAATCAAAGCTATTCGAATATACTGATGCACGGCCCTTCATTATATCGCGTATTGCGCCAAATTCTTTGGTGATGGCACTGTTAATGTCCATTATCATTTCCGCATCCCGCAGAACCGATATCCCGGCTTTTTATATGGAATGGTTCATGACCCGAATCGAAAAAGGGTTTTTTGAAATCACCAATCCATACAACGGTCACATATCCCTGGTGTCATCAACACCGGATAATGTTCACAGTATCGTTTTCTGGTCAAAAAACTTTGGACCCTTCATCCACGGAGGCTATGGCAAAATACTGCGGAAAAAGGGCTACCATCTTTTTTTTAATTTCACCATCAATTCCCAAAATGCGCTGCTGGAACCCCACGTGCCGCCACTGTCTGAACGGTTGAATCAACTGGCGCATTTGAGCAGCCATCTGGGAGCAAGCTGTATTCACTGGCGATTTGACCCCATCTGTTTTTATTGCCGAGACGATGAAGTAATGCAGGATAATTGTCACGATTTCAGACAAATCGCGGAATCCGCCAGCGCCTGCGGTGTTCAGACCTGCATCACGAGTTTCATGGATCACTATCCTAAAATCCGGAAACGCATCCGAAGTCTGGATGGTTTTTCATTTGTGGACCCTCCGGACAGCATCAAACTGGCGAAACTGCTTGAAATGGAAACGGTTCTGACGCCATTGGGCATTCGCCTGCACACCTGTTGCGAACAGCCGCTGCTGGATCAGCTTCCTTCAGGTTCGGAAGTCAGTGAAAGTGCGTGCATCCCCGGCGATCTTCTGTTAAAGATATTCGGTGGGAATTTATCGTTGAAAAAAGACAAGGGCCAGCGGATCCGGCAAGGGTGCAGATGCCAGATGTCTGTGGATATCGGTTCTTACTCCTGCCATCCCTGCTACCACAATTGTCTGTTCTGCTATGCAAACCCTAAAGAGAAAAGCGCATCTTAACCGGATATCACAAAGGAAAGTTTATGCAAAAGTTCAAGCTCTTCGACAACTGGGGAACCTTCCATAAAGGCATGAATGCCAACAACATTCAGATGTCTTTGGCCAACCATCTGGAGTATTCGCTTTCCAAAGATCAATATACGGCAACAGATCGAGATATGTATTATTCTCTGGCGCTCACCGCAAGAGACCGTCTGATAGAACGCTGGATTCATACCCAGCAGTGCTACTATCAGCACGATGTCAAACGAGTATATTATCTGTCAGCGGAATACCTGATGGGCAGGCTCCTGATCAACAACCTGATCAATCTCGGCATATACAGCGAAACCCGAAAGGCCATGGAAGAACTCAATGTAGATATCGAAGAGCTTGCGGAAAACGAGCCGGATATGGGGCTTGGAAATGGCGGACTAGGACGTTTGGCCGCCTGTTTTATGGAATCCATGGCCACGCTGGAAATTCCGACCTATGGCTATGGCATTCGCTATGAGTTCGGTATTTTCAATCAGGCCATCCGGAATCTGGGGCAGGTGGAGCTTCCTGAAATCTGGCTCAAATATGGAAATCCCTGGGAAATTCCCAGGCCTGAAAATACCCATACCGTACATTTTTACGGTAAGGTCAAGCAGATCACCCTTCCGGACGGAACCTTAAAAACGGAATGGGTGGATACCAATGATGTTATCGGCATCGCCTATGATACACCTATCGACGGATACGGCAATGAAACCGTCAACACTCTGCGGCTCTGGTCCGCCAGGGCTTCCAAAGAATTTGATCTCGGTTATTTCGAAGACGGCGATTATCTCAAGGCAGTCGAGGAAAAAAATCTTTCCGAAAACATTTCAAAAGTACTGTATCCCAACGATCATATTTATAAAGGCCGGGAACTGCGACTGAAACAGCAGTATTTTTTTGTATCCTGTTCCATCCAGGATATCGTACGGCGCTATCTGGTGACCCATGTGACATTTGATGCGTTTCCAGATAAGGTCGCCATACAGATGAACGATACCCATCCCTCTCTGGCTGTTGCCGAGCTGATGCGGGTATTGCTGGATGAACACGGTCTGAGCTGGGAAAATGCCTGGGATATTACGACGCGGACATGCGCCTACACCAATCACACCCTGCTGGCCGAAGCTCTCGAAAAATGGCCGATTCATATGTTCGAATCTTTGTTGCCCCGGCATCTGCTCATTATCTATGAAATCAACCGCCGGTTCATGCGGGATGTTTCTGTGCGGTTTCTGGGAGATGAAGCGCGGATGCGGCGCATGTCGCTGGTTGAAGAAGGAGATGAAAAGCAACTGTGTATGGCGCACCTGGCCATTGTGGGGTCCCATTCAGTCAACGGCGTCGCCGAACTCCACAGCAAACTCCTCAGAGAAAGGGAGCTGAAAGATTTCTCTGAAATGTATCCAGGCAAGTTCAACAATAAGACCAATGGTGTTGCACCTCGGCGATGGCTTCTGGCGGCCAATCCGGAACTGTCGAATGTCATCACCGAACACATCGGGGAAGACTGGGTGGTGGATCTGAATCAGCTCAGAAAGCTGGAAACTCTTCTGGATGATACGGCGTTCACGACTGTCTGGCAACGCGTAAAGCAGACAAACAAGGATGTCCTGGTTCGTATCACACAGCAATTGACCGGTGTACAGATTGATCCGTTTTCAATATTCGACGTTCAGGTCAAACGAATTCACGAATACAAGCGTCAGCTCCTGAACATTCTCCATGTGGTGTATTGCTGGCTGAAAATCCGGCAAGATACAGGGCTTGCCATGCATCCCCGTACATTCTTTTTCGGCGGCAAGGCAGCGCCGAGTTATACGGCCGCCAAAATGATCATCCGGTTGATCTGTCATGTGGCGGAAATGCTCAACCATGATCCACTGACAAAAGACCGGATCAAAGTCATTTTTCTGCCCAATTACCGGGTATCTCTGGCGGAAAAGATTTTTCCGGCCTCCGATGTCTCAGAGCAGATATCCACTGCGGGGTATGAGGCGTCCGGAACCTCCAACATGAAATTTGCGCTGAACGGCGCGCTCACCATCGGCACCCTGGATGGCGCCAATGTGGAAATCCAGGATGAAGTCGGCTCCGAAAACATCTTTATCTTCGGACTTACCGCCGATCAGGTTCCAGATGTCCGTACCTCCTATCAACCTTACGCCTACTATCTCAAAGACCCGATTCTGAAACAAGCCATTGATATGATCCGCGAAGGATTTTTCTGCCCCGAAGAAATTGATCTGTTCAAACCCCTGATAGACAAGCTGTTGAGCGAAGACACTTATCTGGTGCTGGCGGATTTTGAAGCCTATCATCAGTGCCAGATGCGGGTAAACGACCTGTATCTGGACAAGCAGGCGTGGACCGCTAAATCCATTTTAAATGTCGCCAGAGCCGGTAAGTTTTCGTCGGACAGGGCGATTCTGGAATATAACCGGGATATCTGGAAGGCTGAACCGCTGTCGGTTATCCGTTGCAAGCGCAAATAAGCCATGGATTCTGAACGCCCGATACCGGAACTGATGGAGCTGTATCTTGATCACCTGCGGATCGAAAAAGGCCTTGCCGACAATACGCTGGAATCGTACAACGGAGACCTGAAGCGTTTCGCGGAATTTCTCAAATCCAGCGACATATCCCGCATTCACGATGTGGATTCTCCGACAATCATCCGGCATCTGATTCGGCTGCGAGACGCCAGTATGGAAGCCAGATCGCGGGCCCGGCATTTAGTCACCCTCCGCGGCTTCTTCAAATATCTGGTTCAGGAGAAAGTTCTTGAAGCCAATCCTGCCAAGCGGATCGATCTGCCCAAAAGCGGACTGAAACTTCCGGATGTGCTGTCGGTTTCTGAAATTGCTCACCTTCTGAGCATGCCGGATATTCAAAAACCTTCCGGGCTCCGGAATGCGACCATGCTGGAGCTGATGTACGCCGCAGGGCTTCGGGTGTCGGAACTGATCCACGTCAAAGTCCAAAATGTGCATCTGGACGCCGGATATGTACAGGTTTTCGGGAAAGGCGCCAAAGAACGGCTCGTTCCGTTCGGACAATATGCCGGGCAGAAAATCACCGATTATTTGGCGACAGCCCGGCTCCTTCTGCTGAAACAATATCAGAGCCCGTACCTGTTTATCGCCAGAGCCGGCAAGCCCATGACCCGTCAGGGATTCTGGAAGCTTCTCCGGCAGTACGCCCTGACGGCCGGCATCCATAAACCCATCACGCCGCATTGTCTGAGGCACTCTTTTGCCAGCCATCTTCTGGAGGGCGGCGCGGATTTGCGCTCAGTGCAGATCATGCTGGGGCATGTGGATATTTCCACCACCCAGATATATACCCACGTGGCCAGGGAGCGGCTCCGGATTTTGCATGGAAAATACCATCCCAGAGGATAAAGAACTGAAAGGGTATTGCTGACAGAGCGTGAACAGCCTTGTGATTGACAGTCCAAAGACAAATAGTTATAAGCTGTTATCGGATAGGCGGCTTTGCGAGAATTCTATTGAAGCCGCCTATCCGATATTCAGCACCACCTTTGAAAGACCAACTGAGGACAACAATGGCAGACATTATCCAATTGGACACCAAGCTCCAGTTATCTCAATCCAAAAAAGACGCGATGCTTCGAAAACGAAAAATCGTGGCGGTACAAAAAGTGCTGCAATGCACCCAATGCTCGCAAAAGTGTGAAAAATGCGGCGTTCATATCATGCAAACAGCTGAAACCAATGTGCACCACGACCATTCTGTAGGATGTCTGTACCGGTTTTGTGACAGTTGTCAGGATGAGTATCTGGATTTCATTCATCGACTGAAAGGCGGTGGCGATTCCGCCTGTTACTGGCGCAATGATGCGTGGTTTGAAAGCTGGCGACGCTGGATCGATTATCAGGCGGCAATGGACCGCTATGTGAAAACCCCTGAGTTTTCCCGATTGATACAGGAATTGAGACAAACAGGTATGGATGAATAGGAGGCAGGTATGTTTGGTTTGGGGGTATCGGAACTTTTCGTGATTCTGATCATCATTTTGATTATCTTCGGCGCTGGCAAACTTCCTGAAATCGGCAGCGGCATTGGAAAGGCTATCAAAAATTTCAAAACGGCTGTCCATAATCCAGATAAAAAAGATTCTGATTCCAGCAAGCATTCAAGCTGAGATTACAAAAGCAAGCGGACAGCGATAAGATGTACATTGGGTACGTCGAATCACAGCACAGTTGACAAAGATATCCGCTTGAAAGCGAGCTGGAATGAAAAAACAGAGAGCGACAAGCAATAATGT
>DAIEFO010000140.1:0-2865 GCA_027325475.1 Desulfobacteraceae bacterium
CGGAACATCTGGAAGCGTTTATGGCGCTTTCCCATCGGCATGCGGTGGAAAGCACCGTGATTGGGGTTTACACCGATTCCGGAAAACTGCATATTACTTATGAAGGTAAAACTTGCGCGTGGATCGATCTGAATCTGTTATCATCAGGATTTCCGCAATGGGAGTTCGATGCAGACTGGCGATCTCCGGAGGCCCGAGGGCTTTATGAACCCGTACTTCGCGAACCCGGCGATTACGGGGCACTGCTGCTGGAGATGATGTCGCGTCCCAATCTGTGCTCCAAAGAATGGATTACCCGTCAGTACGATCATGAGGTGCAGGGAAGCAGTGTCGTCAAACCACTGACAGGAAGACGCCGCGATATCAACAACGACGCATCGGTAATTCGTCCGGTACTGACATCCCAAAGGGGGATTGCCTTTACCCAGGCGCTTCTTCCCTTGTATTCGCAGATTGACGCTTATGCCATGACGGCCTGTACTATCGATGAGGCTGTCCGCAGATTGATTGCTGTGGGTGCGGATCCGGAGCAAATCGGAGGCGTGGATAATTTCTGCTGGCCCAGCATTCAGTATCATCCTGTTGAAAATCCGGATGGTCGTTTCAAAGCTGCTCAACTGGTGCGATCGTGTCTGGCACTCAGAGACATGTGCCTGGCGTACCGGATTCCGCTTCTTTCCGGAAAAGACAGCATGTATGTGGACGGGTATCTCCCGGGAAGATATGGCGAAATTCATAAGGTGTCTGCTTTGGAAACGTTGCAGTTTTCGGCAAGCGCCATTGTTCCGGATGTTATTCGGTGTGCTACCCTGGAACCCAAAGCTTCCGGAGATTGGGTCTATATTCTCGGTGTAACTCGAAATGAACTGGGAGGGTCAGAGTATTACGATCATCTGGGATATGTCGGGCTGAATGTGCCACAGGTCGTTGCCGGTGATGTTATTCCGTTGTATCAGGCGCTGTCATGCGCTATTTCGCAGCGCCGGATCGCCTCCTGTCATGGCGTTTACAGCGGCGGGCTTGCCGTGCACCTGGCGCTGACCGCCATGGCCGCAGACCTGGGAATGACTGTCAATTTGTCTGCAGTTCCGGTTCAAGGTGCTATTCGTAATGATCAGGTGCTGTTCTCAGAATCCGCAGGCCGTTTTATTGTCACGGTATCTTCCGATAACCAGGCACCCTTTGAAATGCTGATGCGCGGACAGCCGTTTGCCTGTATCGGTCAAATGACGGAATCATCCGGAAACCTCGAAATCCGGGGGATGTCCGGAGAGCATCTGACGCAAATTTCTGTCGAACAGCTTTATGCTGCATGGAAAAAGCCTTTTGGAGCTTTGATATGAGCCAGGTACATGTGTTGATTCAAACCGGTTACGGGCTTAACTGCGATGATGAAACCGGCCATGCCTTCCGTTTAGCCGGTGCTGTGCCGCATCGGGTTCACATCAATTCTCTGATAGATGGCTCGGTATCCCTGAAGGATTATCAGATTCTGGTGTTCGGGGGCGGTTTTAGCTGGGGAGACGATCATGGAGCGGGAGTTGTCCATTCCGTGCGGTTGCGTACCCATATCGGTGATCAGCTCCAGGAATTCATTTCAGAGGGGAATCTGGTCATTGGTATCTGTAACGGGTTTCAGACACTGGTGAATCTGGGGCTGCTTCCAGGTCTGGACGGCAATTATCGCCAGCGCTCCGTGGCGCTCACGTATAACGACTGCGGCAACTTCAGAGACCAGTGGGTCTTTTTAAAAACCGATCCCCAGTCGCCCTGCGTTTTTACCCAAGGGATGAATCATTTTGAACTGCCGGTGCGTCATGGCGAAGGTAAATTTTATGCAGATCCTGCGGTGATTCGCCATCTTGAAGCGCGGCATCAGATAGCGCTGCAATACGCCTTGCCGAGCGGCGGCCTTGCCGAAGGGCGTTTTCCGGATAATCCCAATGGTTCGGTGCGGGATATCGCGGGGATTTGCGATCCGACCGGCCGTATTTTCGGATTAATGCCACATCCGGAAGCTTATCATCATTTTACGCACCATCCGGACTGGTCCCGGACTCTGGAATTAAATCGCCGCAGAGGTATTTTTGATATTCCCGATATGACGCCAGGGCTTCAGATACTTAAAAACGCCGTCGATTTCGTGCGATCCATGCAATGACGACGTTCGTAGTGCATACGTTGGGATGCAGGGTCAATCAGTCAGAATCCGAGTCTCTGGAAAAAGAACTGGACCGGATGGGTTACCAGCCTGCAGGTAAGGATACGCCTGCGGATATCTGTATTATCAACACCTGCACCGTTACCCAAAGAGCATCCATGCAGTCGAGGCAATTGATTCGGCAGGCTATCCGCGCCAATCCTGCCGCCCGGGTTATTGTCACCGGCTGTTACGCTCAGACCGAACCCGAAGTCATTCAGCAAATTCCTGGCGTCCATCATGTTGTCGGCAACGACGACAAATCGAGCATTCCGGATCGTTTCTGCAGGATACATGGTTGTTCAGAAAACAAGTGTGTTCCGGATGCCAGGCATCTATTATGGCGGCGCACCCGGCCGTTTCTGAAAGTTCAAGATGGATGTAACGCATTTTGTTCTTACTGCATTGTTCCCTATGCACGGGGCAGAAGCCGGAGCCTTCCGCAGGCATCCGTATTGTCCGCTCTCACTCGTTTTAGTGAAAGCGGGTATCACGAAATTGTACTCACGGGAATTCATCTGGGGCAATACGGCATGGATTTAACGCCCCGAACAAACCTGATGGAACTGCTGCGTGTCATCGATGATGCCCGGTTGATGGATAGAATCCGTTTGAGTTCCATAGAGCCGCTTGAAATAACCGATGACATCATTGAACGGGTCGCC
>DAIEFO010000140.1:2926-6266 GCA_027325475.1 Desulfobacteraceae bacterium
TGAAGCGGATGAACCGTCCTTATACCCGGGAGGTGTTTCACCATGTGGTTTCCCGGATTCACGACCTGATTCCGGATGCGGCCATCGGCGTCGATGTTCTGGTCGGTTTCCCGGGCGAAACGGAAACGGCATATGGCAATACGCTGGCCTTGCTTCAAGATTTGCCCATTACCTATCTGCACGTCTTTCCTTTTTCGCCCAGAAAGGGTACGTCAGCATATCATTTTCCGGAGCCGGTTCCTCATCAGGTAGTTCAATTCCGGTGCCGTGAGCTGAGAATGTTCAGCAAGGACAGGAAAGAAGCCTTTTACCGGGGCCACATCGGAACGCATGTCACCGTTCTGGTTGAGGCGCACCAAGACCATGATACCCGCCTGTTTAAGGGCGTGACGTCAAATTACATACCGGTTTTTATCAACGATGGACATCCTGTCCCTAATACCCTGGCAACCGCCGAGATCACTGGTTTTTATGGCGATCGGTCGCTCTGCGGCAGGGTCTTGTGATATGACTGTACTTCGACTCAAACCTGGGCGGGAGAAATCTCTTTTAAACCATCACCCATGGGTATTTTCCGGGGCTGTGGATTCCATAAGCGGTCATGCGGATTCCGGCCAGACCGTGGATATTGTATCCGCCAAAGGCGTCTGGCTGGCCAAAGGGGCATTTTCTCCGCAATCCCAGATCATCGCCAGAGTGTGGACATTCACATCTGACGGCGATATCACGCCGGAGTTTTTCCGGCGCCGTATTCAGCAGGCGGTCCATTTTCGGAAGCTTTCCGGACATTTTTTGAACGGTACGGCCTGCAGAATCATCCACGCGGAATCCGACGGACTTCCCGGCATAACAGTGGATAAGTATGGCGATTATCTTGTGTGCCAGTTCCTTTCCGCCGGTGCTGAATTCTGGAAAGGGGACATCGTTCGTATTCTGGAAGACGCTGTTCCCTGTAAAGGCATTTATGAGCGCTCGGACGCTGCTGTCCGAAAAAAAGAAGGGCTTTGCCTGTGCAGTGGCGTTTTGAGCGGTGCGACGCCTCCGGATCGTATTCAGATACAGGAAGGGGCACTGCGCTTTTGGGTGGATGTACTTCGCGGTCATAAAACGGGGTTTTACCTGGATCAGCGTGAAAACCGGGAATTGTTGCCGGTTTTTTGCGACAACGCCGAAGTGTTGAATTGTTTTGCCTATACTGACGCTTTCGGTCTGGCGGCTGCATCTGGCGGTGCTGCGGACGTCATCCAGATGGAAGCTTCTGCGGATATGCTGGCGCTTGCACGGGAACAGGCGGTCTTGAACAGGCTGGATACAGATCGTATCCATTACATGGCTGAAGATGTGTTTCAAGCCCTGCGGATGTTCAGGGACAGCCGGCGCTGTTTTGATGTCATTGTGCTGGATCCGCCCAAATTTGCAGAATCTCAGAAACAGCTTCCTGGTGCCTGTCGAGGATATAAGGATATCAATCTGCTGGCCTTCAAGTTGCTGAAACCCGGCGGTGTGCTGTTCACATTTTCCTGTTCCGGTCTGATGCCGCCGGATCTGTTTCAGAAAATCGTAGCGGATGCCGCCTTGGACGCCGGCTGTGATGCCCAGATCGTTCGGCGCCTTTATCAGGCGAGCGATCACCCGACAGCGCTGGCTTTTCCGGAAGGCACGTATCTGAAGGGACTGGTGTGCAGAGTTCCATCTTAAGAGGTGAAAGAGATGATACCACAAAAGGTCCGGAATGAGATGTTCATGCTGAAGGTTCAAGATCGGGGTGATCAGGTCGTGAAAAGTAAAGCGTACAGTGTTTCGTGCGCGACAGTGATAAAGGGTGCGGTGCAGTGTAGAAAATTTTTGGGCGGAAGCATCCTGTATGTGCTATTGGTGATGCTGATGTTCATTGCGGCAACACCTGCCACCGGGACCGCCGCCGATATCGGCGCTGTTCTCGAAAATGTCCGATTCGTATCTTACACGCCGAGGAGTTTCAGTGTTGTCAATGGTCGTACCTTGCCGGCCACATCTGCGGGCATTACCAAAGATCTCGAACTGCTTCACAGGGATTTTAACGGTATCATCATCTATTCGTGCAGTAATGGCCTTGATCATCTTCCTGAAATTGCTGAAAAGCTTCATTACAAGGCCGTAATTCTCGGTATCTGGGATCCCAAATCCGAATCTGAAATTCAAACAGCCATTCGTCTTGTCAGACAGTTTCCCAAGACAATTGCCGCTGTTTCAGTAGGAAATGAAGGCATATACGCCCGTCGCTACCGCCTTGAAGATGTTCAGAATACAATCCATCGACTGAGAAAGGAACTTCCGTCTGTGCCGCTCACGACGTCTGAACCATTCTTTTTATATCTCAAACCTGAATATACAGCGTTTTTTGATCAGATGGACCTGTTGCTTCCCAATATCCATCCCATTTTTGAAAAATGGTTCAAACCGGCGGATATTTCCAATGCCGTTGCTTTTGTGCTGAATGTCTCTCATGATCTTGAGGCCCGGTATCCGGGCAAACCGCTTCTTGTCAAGGAAACAGGGCTTCCATCCGGTCCTGCCAGCCAGGGGTTTACTCCAGAACGTCAAAGCGCATTCTGGGCTGCTGTACTGAAACAGATCACGCCGTCTCGAAAATTCACTGTTTCATGTTTTGAAGCATTTGATGAGCCCTGGAAACCGGCTGTTATTAAGGAGGACTATCCCGGAGATCACGAACAGGAAGGATTCTGGGGTTTTTACACGACAGACGGGAGGCCAAAGCCTGTAATATCCGCTATCCAAAGCTTTCGGAAGAGTCGCTGAGTTTCTGGATATTCGTATATGGTGTTGCGTCCTGTTGCAAGGCGTTAAATTCTCTCTACCTCAAAAATTGCTTGAACATTCCATGCTTTTTTGTTATGCAAAAACACAAAGTGAATCGAAATCAAATATTGAACATGTTGCTCCACCTTATGCATGATAAGGAGATGTGCTATGGCAAAAATTGTTCCGATGCAAAAAAAAGACAGCAGTTTTATTTCCGGGCTTCCGCTTGCGGCGTTTTTACAGATGCTTGAACAGGAGCGGCAAACATGTTCCCTGCTGATTACTTCTGACGACAAATATGGAACTCTTTTTATTGAAGACGGTGAATTGATCGATGCTGCGACGAATGATCTGGGAGGGATAGAAGCAGCTAACGTCATTATATCATGGAAGGATACCACCATTGAAATGACCGATATCGAAGAGAGACCCCGAAAGATTAATGCCCCGCTCACACATATTCTTCTTCAGTCTGCCATAAAACAGGATGAAGCTGTGGCTTCCAGTCCTACTCAACAGGCAGGGCGGCAGGTAAAAC
>DAIEFO010000141.1 GCA_027325475.1 Desulfobacteraceae bacterium
ATGAAGGCGGCATATATCCGAAAAGATTTCGATAAGGAAGTCAACTGGTATATGCTTAACGGCTGGGCCGATGATAAATTCGATCTGTTTGACGATGGCGCCATACAGATTTATTTCACGCCAGGACATACCCCCGGCCATCAGTCGGTTCTGATCAACCTGCCCAAATCCGGCCCCATGTTTTTTGCGGCAGACTCCTGCTATACTCAGGAAAACCTTATGAATGGCACCTTGCCGGGTCTGATGTGGAACGCCGGCGAAACGGTGAGATCCGTGCAGCGCATGCGGTTTTTAAAGGACACGCAAGGCGCCACCATTGTCACCGGCCATGACCCTGAAGGATGGAAAGCCTTCAAGCAGGCTCCGGGATACTACGAATAAACGGTATCCTGAAAGGTATTGGATACATATGAATGATATGTCATGACCACCACAGGTTATGCCCGTAATGGTCATGACTTGATATGAAATCAACAAGTCTGACTGAAAACTTATCAAGAAAACCGACATGGCAAACGATTCAAATGCTTGACGTGACCGGCTGCACCGGTCACCAGTATGTTCATTATCGATTTCCTTCACCTTGCGACATTGTCAGCTTCTTTACAATAAAGCGCTGGGTGAATGGCATGAGCCAGAAAAGAAAGGCCAAAGGCACTGTTGCGCCTATTTTCCAATGCAGTTTGTCTTGGTGTGACGCCTTCCAGACCGTATCTGCGACTTTTCCGGATTCCATATTGATTCCCATCTTTTTGATGCTGAAAACGTCTTCTTTGACTGCCAGTAAAGGGGTGTTGACATATGGCGGTTTGATGTCACAAACAAAAACGCCATATCTTTCAAGCTCAATATTCAACGCTTCCGTCATGGCACTCAGGGCATGCTTGGTGGCTGAATACACCGACAAATCCGACAGGCCATAAATAGATGAAGCAGAAGACATATTAATAATTCTGGAGCCCTGTGTCTGCTTTAAATACTTCAACGCGTAGTAGGCGCAATTCAGGCATCCCTTGAAATTGATATCAACAATCCGCTGATGGGTTTCCAGAGCGACATCTTCAAAAAGACCAAATTTGATGATGCCGGCATTATTCAGAAGCACATCCAGTTTACCGTCTGTTTTTTCTGCAAACGCGTCAAACCCATTCTCAACGCTTTCCGGAACTGTGACATCCATGACAGCGGAAAAGCAATTCTCTTTGCCGATCTGCGTTTCAAGGCTTTTCAACCCGGATTCATTCACATCAAAAATACCCACATACCAGCCATTTTTTGCAAACAGCAAAGCTGTCTTCCGTCCGATTCCGGATGCTGCCCCAGTGATCAGTATGGCTTTCTTGTTGATCATTTTGTCTCCAATCGTTTAGATAGCCCTTTCCAGGATGTGAATACACATGGCTGCCTCTTCTACCCCGATACTGCCGCCTCCGTTTTCGGCAAGGCCGATTCGTGCGCCTTCCACCTGGCGTTTGCCGGCTTCTCCTCGAAGCTGCAGGCCCAATTCGTAAATCTGAGCCAGGCCGGAAGCGCCGATGGGATGACCACGAGTCTCCAGTCCGCCGCTGGTATTCACAGGCAGTTTACCCCCCAGGATAGTGGCGCCAGATTCCGCATAGATGCCGCCTTCACCCAGAGGGCAGAAACCCATGGCTTCCGTCTGGTGAAGTTCGCCGTAGGATGTGGCGTCATGCAACTCCGCCAGACTGATGTCTTTCGGGTCTAATGACGCCTGTTCATAAGCCTGTTTTGACAGCCGCTCGCCGATGTCTTCTCCGTCCATGGTCCGGTCCATTCCAGAACCCAGAATGGAAGCCAGAATTCTTACCGGTCTTGGATTCACCAGTTTTTTCAGATAACTTTCAGAGCAGATGATGGCTGCAGCGGCCCCGTCACCAACCGGTGCGCACATGGCCCGTGTCAGCGGATAGGCGATAGGTTTGTCTGCCAGAACCGCCTCGATCGTCATGATTTCCTGATACTGGGCCATTGGATTCAAAGAGCCGTGGAAATGATTCTTTGAACAGATGGCCGCCAGTTGCCGCTGGGTGGAGCCGAACCGGCTCATATGCCACTTTGCTCCCATGGCATACGCGTCCATGAAAATACTGCGACCCTCACCAGGCTGGGTTTGACCCGGCGGAATATCGATTTTGAAGGTCCGGTTTTGCTCCGTCATCATCTTCAGATGGCTTTCAAAATTGTCCACATCCATGCAGGATGCGTAAGCACCCAGGGACATGGCTTTGTTTGGATGGGTGATTTTTTCAGATCCCAGAACCAGAGCGACATCGAACATGTTCGCCCTGATCCCGGCTATGGCCAGATGCAGCGCCGTGGATGCCCCAGCACAGGCGTTTTCGACGTTTGTCACCGGAATTGCGCCGATACCCATTGATCGAAGGATTACCTGCCCCCGAATGGAATGCTGATTGGAAAACATTCCCCAGAAAGTGTTCGAAAAAAAAGCTGCCTGCAAATCCGATTTTTCCAGACCGGCATCTTTCAATGCAAGTCTGGTGGCTTCATGGGCCATATCTCTGACCCCTCGGTCCGGATATTTGTTGAAACGGATCATGCCCAGCCCGATGATATATGCGAATGTCATTTTTTCTCCTCTTATCTTCCACCGTCTATCGATTGTGAAAGAATGCGCCACCTGACAAGTCCGGTTGTCATTAATCCCGACGCGGATAATGGCGAATCATTTTATGCCCGCCAGAAATGGCCAGAACATCGTTGGAACCATCCTCGATCATGGACGCTCGGGCATCCCGGAAAAGCTTTTCTACCAGGTATTCTTTGCTCAACCCGTTGCCGCCGAAAAGCTGTACTGCATCGTTGGCTACTTCAAAAGCTGCCTGGGTTCCATACACCTTGGCGATCAGCGAATACTCCTCGGCAGGGGTGGAGGTGTTCTGGTTAAAAACGTAAGCAGCTCGGCTGATCTGACGGCTGAGTTCGACCTTGCTGAACATGTGAAAAAGCTTGGTCTGAACATTTTTGTGGTTCATCAGAAGCCGCCCCCCCTGGTTGCGCTGCTTGACGTATGCCAGGGCTTCTTCAAAGGCAGCCCTGGCAAGTCCCGTACTGAGCACGCCCATCAGGGATGTTGTGGCAGAAAGCGTAATTTCCAACATCGCTTCGTACGCATCCGTACCCGCGATAAGGCAGTACTTGGGTACTCGCACGTTGTCGAAAAAAATCTCTCCTTGATTCAAATCGCGCTGCCCCATTTTATTCAGGGGTGCCCCCTTCTTAACCCCGGGTATATTCAGAGGGATAGCAAAGAGACCACCGCCGGCATGCCCCATGCGGGGATCAATCTGACAGAACAAGGCAGCATGGGTGGCGATGGTCCCACAGGAAACCCAAGCGGCTTTTTGTCCGTTGATGATGTAGTCATCACCATCGGGCTTTGCCACACAGTTAGATGGAATATCAGGATCCGAAAAAGTCGGATAACCCGGAATGAGGGTATCAGATCCGTGTTCGGGTTCTGTAATAGCCCAACACCCGATAAAGCTGGCGTCGCGATTTTCACAAAATGGCACGATAATCTTCTCGATCAATTCTTTTTCCGCCGTCATGGAAGCTGCAAAAGCCGGAAAACTGGAGACTGCCAAGGCAACAGCCAGTCCGAAACTGCCCCAGGCGAGTTCTTCATAAATCAAAGTCTGCTGCAGGGAGGTCAGATCCATGCCCCCGTATGATTCGGGAATCAATATGGCATGATATCCCAGTGCATAGGCTTTTCGCATAAACTCCCAGAAAGGTGAACCTGTTGCAATGACCTGCTCCGGCGTCATCTCGTCCAGTTCTTTGGCAATCGGACGCATTACCTTGCGGGCAAACTCATTAGCAGTTTTTTTCAACAGGATGTCTTCTTTGCTCAACTTCAGATCAAGATCTAAATAGTCCATTTTTCCTCCGTGAATTCATCAGAAGTCATTATTTTTGATATCGGGCAGCAATTGCGTCGGAATGTTTGACCACAATTTCAGGTATTTCCTCAAACAACACCTTCTGCATCATTTCCATAGCGGCATCCGAATACCCGACATTCAGGTATTCGGGCGGTGCCCACCAGTCGTTTTTCGTTTTATATTGCGGATTACCGCCTCCAGTAAAGGCGGTAAACATCTCCGGCACGCATCTAACCATATCCGCTTTGTCCATCTCGTAAGTCATATCTTTGTGCATCTCTTCCCGACTGTAGTAAACCAAGTCGCGAGGAGGCCCCAGCGCCAGGCCCAGCTTGATGTCGGAATCGGGAAGATAGTTCAGGGCAGTGAGCGCAAACCCGACAGATCCCATGATGCGATTATCCACATTGTACTGCCAGGCAGCCGCGCATGCCCAGTCGCAGGCAATGGCATAATCCATGATTTTCCAGTTGCAGGAAGGTCCGCCCAACTGTCCGCCGCCGGTGTTTTCCTTGGCATAGGCGTTGAACTCTTTGCAGGTGTCAAACCCACAGGCCCCACAGTTCCAGTTCAGGTTGGATCGACTGACCTTGCCGCCGATATTGATGATAACCGGAGATTCGCCTTTTTCATAACACCGTTTGATGGTCTCATAATCCCACTGAACATATCGCGCAGCTTTGGCTACCGGTTCCAAAACTTCGATGATTGGCACCAAATCATCGCCCCAGATGATTTCAGCTTCAATCTTTGTTTTTCCCGTGATCTGAGGTGCTTTATGAATGGCCATGACAATGCTCTTGGCAACCTCAACCACGTGTTCTATGCAGTATGCTTTACCGATCAGATGTCCCATTATTTTTCCTCCCCTTCAGTCTTTTCCGGTTTTGGAACCCATTTGCGATAATCAAAACCACGGATGATCCGGGCGGTTTGATAGATTTTGCGGGCACTGTCCAGCACTTTGTCCATGTTGATCAGATGGTAATCGACATTCACATCGACATAAGGGTTTTTGGATTTCGCCGCTACCGGCACACCGACCACCATGCCGGATTTGGGACAATACCCCATTTTCTGGCCGGCCATTCCGATACTGGCAAAGGGTCTGGCATCCACCATCAGCGTCCGGGCCGTCCAGAGCGCACTGCCAACCGCAAACCCAAAGTCATTGACACGAGCCGTGCACAAAGGGCCATCAATCATGCGGGATGAGGACCGATCCGTAATATCCACCAGTCCATATCTGTGTTTTTTTCTGTCATAAAAATAGCTGCAGTCCAGGCCCCCCCCGCAAAGCCCGCATGCACCGTCCAGTGGCGTTTCGTGGCATCGGGTATTGCCGATCAGAATGATAACATCTGAATCTCGCACCATGACAGCTTCATATAAAAAGGCTTCTGTCCAGGCTTTATTTTTGTAGGCCAGTTCTTCAATCTTTCTGGCGATGGCTTCCAGCTCTTCCTGGCCATAAACCAGATGACCTTCAATAGAGGCAACACCACCGGCTGCTGGAGCGGTCATAGCGGAATTCAGCATCAGTCGGGCAGCCTCCAGAACGCCTTTTTTCCGCCGGATATCCTGCGGAGACCAGGGCGTCCAATCGCTTACATATTCTTCCCCTCGAAAATCGAGATCTTCATGATATTTTTTCATGTACGTTCCTTTTTTTGATTCATGTGCCAAATCTTGTAGGTCATCACTTGTCTGTTTTCAGAGCAAAAACATTGGATCCATCCGGACTGAAATCCTCTTTCAGAAGTCGATCCAAATTTTTTTCCGATGCGGATTTCGGGATTTCGTCCACTACTTGAAGATAAGAAGGAACCGAATTCCCATCCAGATAGTCTTTGCAAATTTGAAAAATAGAAGCGGAGTCTGCTTTGCGTCCCGGAATCAGGACGACAGCAGCCACCAGATCACTTTCACCCGGTGCGCCTGATGCCGCAGGGATACCGTACACACAGACATCACTGATATCCGGATGTTTGGCCAATATGCTTTCAACGGTATCGGGCTGGATAAAGTCACCGGCACGACGAAGCCCGCCTCCCTCACGATAGTCAAAGAAAAACCATCCGTTTTCATCGACGTGCCCCATGTCGCCGCTACGAAACCAACCGCCCCGGGTTTTCTTTTCCGAAGCATCTTTTTTCCCCAAATAATCAACTTCAGTTTTCTGGCCAATGGTACGGCATACGATCTCGCCGGTTTCATGCGGTCTGCACTCGCTGTCGTCACTGCGAAACACTTTCATCTCCATCAGACCGTCAAGGGGTTTGCCGAAAGAGCCGATAGGCCCGACCCCCGGCGGCTTATGCGCAAAACCACCTTCTA
>DAIEFO010000142.1 GCA_027325475.1 Desulfobacteraceae bacterium
CACGGATTTCCCAGGAGATATCGTTTAGAATCATCTGTCCATTTCTTGAGACAGAAATATGGTCGGCAATGATTTTAAATGGAAGTGATGTACTCATAATTGATGCCATCGTAAAAAAAAATTTCAGGATAGACCGCTTTTTCGCTCACCGATACCAGCGCTTAACGGAATAATGAGAAGCAGCATGGATGTGCATATCAACGTACTCCAGCCGCCATGCTGGTATGCAAACCCTGAAGCGGTAATTCCAATCCAGCCCCCCATGTAATAAAACAACACATAAATGGCATTGGCGCGTCCTTGACCGCTTGAAAGCCTGCGATTGAGAGAACCAACCGCCGCGGCATGAACAGTAAAGAATCCGGCGCAGACTCCCAGAAGCCCACATATAACTGCGATGATGGATGGCAGCAGAATAAGCCCTAATGCGCCTCCCAAAACAATACTGCCAGCCACCAGGGTGTTGCCGTTGCCAAAACGGTTGCTGATACGGCCGGATACAGGCCCCATAAAGATGCCGGCAATATACACAAGATACAGCAACGTCGCCATTCCGGTAGAAAAATTGAAAGGGGGCGCCGACAGCCTGTAGGGCAGATAATTAAAAATTGAAGAAAAAACAGCGAAACCACCTGCGGCACACAGATACATCCGCATCAAATCCCAGCGTGTCAAGAGCGCTTTGAAACCGATTACACCGTGCTGCTGTCCACCTTGCGCCGAGATCCGGGGCAATTCCCGCATCGCGATGTATGTGGCTGCGAGGGTAAGCACCGAAGTTGATACAAAAGCATAACGCCAGTGCAGCGGCGTATGAATCCAGCCGCCAAGAAGACGCCCGCACAAGCCTCCCAGAACAGTTGCGGACACATAAGACCCCATAACGACATTCAGGCGCTCCGTCGGGAGTGATTTGGCAAGGTAGGCGGCAAGACAGGTCGTCAGGGACGGAATACAGAGACCCTGAACAAAACGAGCGGCAATCAGAATCCAGAGATGATGTGTCATCGCGCATACCAGACCGGCAACAGCTACCAGGACGCCGCCAATACCGATAATTGGATGAATGGGGACAATATCGGATAAAAATCCGAAAGGAAGATTGGATATGGCAATCCCAAGTATGACAGCAGAAACAGTGAAGGACGCCTGTACCATGCTCGTCGCGAATTCTTTCTGCAGCACCGGCAGCACTGGTTGAACGACATAAATGTTCGCAACCGCCGCGGACACTAGCGCAAAAACGGCGAACTGAACCTTATTCCATGAATTTTCAGACATAATTTATCGGCCTGATGATATTTTGACGACTTCGAAAAAGTCCGCATGCTGCGTTGGGCTGCCTCCTTTCTTGCGACGGAAGGTGGTTGCGGTTTGTCCGTATAAAACCTCACCCAACTGGTAAAGCATTCATCCAACCGCGGTTCTGGCGCTGACAATCGCACGGACCGTCACCGCGCCAATCACCAGCAAACCGCCGATACAGGCCATGGGACCGGGTGTTTCGTGAATCACCAGAAACACCCAGAGCGGGTTCAGGATGGGTTCCAGCGTCAGAATCAGGGTGGATTCCAGCACCTGTACATGCCGGATGGCAATTGAGTACAGCACAAACGACAGCCCGATCTGAAATATCCCCAGGTAGGAAATGACGCCGACGCTGAACAACGAATAGTTCTCGTGCAGTAGAGACGGCAGGCCGATGACGATGCCCATAAAATTTCCCAATAAAATGGTGTCGGCAGGCGAACCGTCTTTCTGCTTTCGCATGCAGAGCATGAGAACCGCCATCGCCATTCCGCTGCAAATTCCTAAAAGGTTGCCGGTGAGACCGTTAAAGTCGAGGTGATCGACAAAGAAAAGAAAAAGCCCCGAAAAAATGACAATCAACGCGACCCAGTCCGCTCGCTGCGGTTTTTCGCCCAGAAACCAGTAGCCGAAAACCATCACATAAATGGGAAGCGTGTATTGCAGAAATATGGCGTTTGCAGCGGTTGTCAGTTTGGTGGCCATGATAAAAAAGAGCTGTGCCAGCACATATCCCAGGGCGCCGACGATCTGAACGGGCGTCCAGCGCAGCCGGGGACGCCGCAGGAAAATCCAGAACACAATGGCCGCCAGAAGGCTTCTGCCGCTTAAAATGGACAGCGGCTGCCAGGTGATGATCTTGACCAGCAGGCCGCTGCTGCTCCAAAGTACTGCGGCCACCACCAGGAGCCCTATCGCCTGACGGCGTTTTTTCAGGGAATCCATTGATGTGTGTCCTCTGTGGCCAGATATCCGCGGAGCAGGCGCTGCTCATTGGAGAGTATCGGACGCCATGAAATCCGGTAATACGTTTCAAGCCCTCCATCAATGGGTGTAAACATTGCGATTTCAATGGGGTCCGTACTGTAGGCGCGGGCTTCCATCCACAGCACGTTGGAGCTGTTCAAGCCAAAATCCCGGAAAATGCGTCTGCCCATCGTTTCCGCGACGCTCGTTTTCACGGGGCAGGGTGTTGTTTCCGAAGCCAGAACCACATAGCGCTTCAGATGGGTAACCTCCGGTTGGGACAGTGTCAGGTCTATCACTTTAAGGTTACAGGACATTTCCCAGCTTTTTCGAAAAGACCTGGAAGAGGGGTCCAACGGTGTTTTCCAGCGGTATGTACCATCAAATACAATCATATCCATTAAACTCCAGCTACAGACATACAGAACAGTCGCCTTCATACAAACAGTGAAACAATTTTAAACGGACCGACATCCACCAGCCCCATGTCGGTAATCTTTAACTCCGGTATCACCGGAAGCGCCATAAACGAAAGTGCCATAAACGGGTTGGGCAGCGCAGATCCGATGTCGCGGGTACAGGACAGAAGTACATCAAGCTGATCGCGGATTCGATGCACCGGCGCCGGTGACATCAGACCGGCGATGGGAAGATTCAGCACTGCAACGATTTTCTGGCGGGACGCCACGGAAAGTCCGCCGCCAACGCGGACAATGGCCTCGACAGCGGCTTTCATATCCTCGTCCGTTGTTCCAGCCACGATGATATTGTGCGAATCATGCGCCACACTGGATGCAACAGCCCCGTTTTTAAATCCCAGACCTTTGACAAAGCCGGTAAACATCCGCCCAGACCCCTTGTGACGTTCGATGACCGCGATTTTCAGCATGTCCCGCGATACATCCGCCACCGCCATCTGGCCGGACGTCTTTACAGGCATAATAATGCTTCGGGTGATGATCTGATCGGAAATCACCTCGATGACCCGGACATGGCTTCCGGCAACGGGCACAGAAAAATCCACAGATTCCAGACGCACATTCATGGACGGCGGCGTCGGAAGTGTCTCCTGAACCTGAATATCGGGAAGCATTTCACCATGATCGGCAATTTGCCGCCCCTTGAAATAGACTTCCTCGATCTGTGGATTCGTGATATCCGAAAAAGCCACCATATCTGCCTGACGCCCCGGTGCGATGGCCCCCAGATGCCGAAATCCGAAATACGAAGCAGGATGGATGGTTGCCATCTGAATGGCCATGACCGGATCGACGCCGGCGGCAATGGCCTGACGCACGATCGCGTCTATGTGCCCCCGGGAAATCAGATCATGGGGCTCCCGGTCATCCGTACACCACATGAGCCGGTGCGCGGTCCGGGCGGTGATCAGCGGCAGCAGCGCCTGAAGATTTCTGGCCTGAGAACCTTCACGGATAAAAATATGCATGCCGGCAGCCAGCTTTTCCCGGGCTTCTTCGAATTGGGTGCATTCATGATCGCTGGAAACACCTGCCGACAGATAGGCGTTCAGCTCTTTGCCCGAAAGCCCCGGAGCGTGGCCTTCGATACGCTTGTGGTAATGGCGGGCAAGCTCGATCTTGGCCAGCACCTGCGGATCACCGTAAACGACGCCAGGGTAATTCATCACTTCGGCCAGTGCCACAATGCGGTCATGGCTCATCAGATGGAGCATGTCGGAGGAATCGATGCGTGCGCCCGATGTTTCCATGTCTGTTGCCGGCACACAAGAAGACAGTGCCAGATAGACATTCATAGGCTGGTGTTCGCTGCTTTTCAGCATATATCCAATGCCTGGAAGCCCCATGACATTGGCGATCTCATGCGGATCTGCAACGACCGTCGTCACCCCGTGTGGCGCTACCGCATTCACAAATCCGGACACGCTCATCATGGAGCTTTCGATATGCACATGCGGATCCATAAAGCCCGGCGCTATAAATCGTCCGCCCATATCCCGGACCTCGATGGCCTCATAATCTCCGATGCCTGCGATCCGGTCGCCGATTACGGCAATATTCCCCATCGTCACGTTTCCTGAAAAGACATTCACGATACGGGCGTTTGCCAGCAGTAAATCCGCGGGTTTTCCGCCTCTGGCGCATGTCAGGATATCACTCAGTTTCATCAGCGTTTGCTCCAATGTTGACGACTTCGTAAAAAGTCCGCATGCTGCGCTGCATCCTTCGTCGTTGCGGCGTACCCAAAAGTACGCCTCACTCCTTGCGGATTTGCGCGCCTTGCCTGCGAACTTTTTACGAGGCCGTCTGAAATTTGAATTTTTTGGCTTTCTACTTTGATTCTGTCCAGAATATCCGCCAGATTAAGCGACACTAAAGAGCGGTTTTTCACGACCCAGTTGCCGTGAATCATGACGTCTCGCACATCCGATCCATTGGCCGCATAAACGATCTGGGATTCAGGGTGGTACAACGGCGTCAGATGTGGGGCGTGGGTATCCAGAACCACAATATCCGCCAGCTTTCCGGGTTCGATGGATCCTATCCAGCAATCCAGACCTGTTGCTTTGGCCGCGCCGATCGTGGCCATTTTCAGAACCGTTCGGGCGCTCGTGGCTTGAGGGTTCAGCGAAAAGACCTTGCCCAGTTTGGCGGCCATGTCCATTTCCTGAAACATGTCCTGATTGTTGTTGCTGGCGCATCCGTCCGTGCCGAGCCCTGCCGCTATGCCCGCCTGAAGGATGGCCTCTATCTTCGCAACGCCGGACGCCAGCTTCATGGCGCTTTCCGGGGCATGGGATACGGCTGCTCCGGTTCTGGCGATAATCGCGATATCGGCGTCATCCAGCCAGATGGCGTGTATCAGGAGCGTTCGGGAATCCAGAAGCTCCAGGCTGTTCAGATACGCTACCGGCGTCATGCCATGCAGGGAACGCATCTGATCGTATTCCGAGCGGGTCTCCGCGACATGTATCTGAAACAGCGCTCCGCTTGAGCGGGTCAGGGCTTTGGCGGCCCTGAGCGTCTGGGCCGAACAGGTGTAGGGTGAATGACAGAAGACAGAGGGTTGAATCAGCGGCGTTTTCTCCTGCCAGGCTTCCATAAATGCGGCGGCTTCCGAAATATTGCGGGACGGATCGGGAACACCTGGGGCGGGGTAATCAATGACACCCTGTCCCAGAACTGCCCGCATTCCGGCATGATGTACGGCTTCAGCCACATGACGCTCATAAAAATAACCGTCGCAGCATGTGGTGGTTCCGGACAACAGCAGCTCCGCACAGGACAGCAGGGCGCCCAGATACACCGTTTCGGGTGTGATAAACTGGGCTTCGGCAGGAAAGATATGCGCGTTCAGCCATGTCATCAGCGGCAGATCGTCCGCCAGTCCGCGGAACAGCGACATCGGCAGATGGGTATGCGTATTGATCAGACCCGGCATGACAATGTCGCCCCCGACATCAATCGTCTTACGGGCGTCGGGCAGGGGAGTTTCCGCCGCTTTCTTGTCCACAGACACAATCCGGCAGCCCTGAATGCCGATTGAGGCGTTTTCGACGATGTCCCCATCGTGGTTCATCGTAATCAAGGTGGCATTATGAAGCAACGTATCCAGCATAACCGAACGATCCCCTTCTGAATTCCGATCCGCTCAACCGATGTGACCTGTGACATTTGACGGTCTTCCTCATAAATGTCAACAGAAGAATTCTGCGGTGTCCGTCCTTTCTATAATAAGAGCCATTCCCTTAAGATCGATGCGATTGATATCAACCGGAAACATCGGCCTGCGGCTCCCTCACCTCAAACACCCGAAACCCCTGATTGCCGAAGCAGTAAATGACATGCAGAAAAGTCCGGCACTCCGGGTATTGCTGACGCACGCCTGCGGCGTATCCCCTGATCTGTTCCGTATCTTCTTCCCGCAGCGTAAACGCCTCGATCGTGGTTTTCAT
>DAIEFO010000143.1 GCA_027325475.1 Desulfobacteraceae bacterium
CATAAGGTAACGATTTCAGGTCTGATACTGGATCCGGATTCCAATACGCCCATCATGCTCCTGAAATCCGAAGATGATGGGCGGATAATGCCTGTCTGGATCGGAGTTCTGGAAGCTGCCGCGATTGCAATGTCTCTAAAAAATATGCGTTTTGACCGTCCCATGACGCATGATCTTTTTCTGAATTTTGCAGCTTTGGCAGGGGTTACGATTACCGGCGTTGAGGTCTGTGATCTTCAGGAAAATACCTTTTACGCCAAAATTCACTGCGCGTCTTTAGAAAGGCTGTTCAGTATGGATGCGCGTCCCAGCGACGCCATTGCCATTGCCCTGAGAGCTGATGCGCCTATTTTTGTTGATGAGATTGTCTATCAAAAATCCGCAAAGGATACCGAGTCTGTCCGTGCCGAAGATGACAGCGATGAAGGCAAAAAATGGGCGGAATACCTGAAAAACCTGTCTCCGGATGATTTCGGAAAATACAAGGTGTGAACCGGATGGTTTTATTGCCGGCTGCTGAAAATTTTCAGCGCTGTCCGGTATTTTTCAAGTTTGTTTTCAAGCAGGGATGTCTCATGACAGAAAGGCAGGGTCAGGTGGATCGTGGCGATCCGCCAGATGGCCTGTGCTACATTTTCCATGCAGATACGTCGGGTGGCGGAGGCCGGGTAGTGGGTGCGGTAGAACTTCAGCTCAGCCCTGAATTTTTTTTCCCATACATGTGCCGACGTATGATGTCTCTCGCTCTTGCCGCCCCAGTGCATGACAACAGCATCCGGAACATATCCGATTGCCCATCCTGATCTTCTGAGCCTCAGACACAGATCCTGTTCTTCGCCGTACAGAAAAAATGTATCATCAAATCCGCCGATGGCTTTTACCGCTTCTGCGCGGGCGATCATGCTGGCGCCCAGCACCCATGCAATTTCACCTTTAAGGCCCGCCAATGTTTTTTTTGCGTGTTTTTCTCCGGGATACCGGTATTCGACGGACGGTTGCGGGGAGCCGTCCGGATTTACCAGCGCGGTTCCTGCAATGCCGATATCCGGATGAGAATCCATATAATGGATCATGGTTTCCAGCCCCCCGGGATAAACTTCGGTATCCGGGTTCAGGAAATAAAGGTAGCGTCCCTGGCTGGCGGCGATTCCCTGATTGTTGGCAGCGGCAAATCCTGCATTATCTGAATTGGCGATGGCAATCACTGGGTTAAAGCGGCGTTTGACCATTTCCAGGCTGGCGTCCTGTGAGGCATTGTCCACCACGATGATCTGTGTACGTGGCTGTCTGC
Source organism: Desulfobacteraceae bacterium (assembly GCA_027325475.1). Classification (GTDB taxonomy): domain Bacteria; phylum Desulfobacterota; class Desulfobacteria; order Desulfobacterales; family Desulfatirhabdiaceae; genus RAAP-1. The sequence continues at coordinate 1,292 of DAIEFO010000143.1, forward strand.
TGCAGATTAATGATTCAAGACATCTGGCAAGATAGTTACAGGTATTGTAACTGACAATGATGATGGAGATATCATAAGGAGCCAATACTGTCATGATGGGTAATGAAAGCTCTGTCCGGGGAAGCCCCAATGATTGGCTCCGGATGAAAATTCCGGGAGCTCCGAAGCTTTTTGTTGATGGGGATGGATTGGTTTCGCTGTACTCATATGGGGTTCTGTTAGCATATGCAGGTATGAACTTCAAGAAATAGCTGACTTCAATGATGACAAATGCGTAACACATTGATTTTCAGATAGCGTTTTGCCCGCATTAAAAATGCCTGTTTGCGCATAACATCTGAAAAGTGATGTGCGTTTGGCGTTCGCTGCGACAATGTGCAGCACTCCATCAGAATGTTATTGACACTGGCATGATAAGTTCATAGTCAGATAAATACAATTTTTTGAGGGTAAGGTTTCTCCATTTATAACGGGTGATTGATCTTTGAGGAAATTATGAAACCAGAACTTGTTGCTGAAGATAGAAAAATTGCTCAGGCCATCTGCGATGATATCGGAAATGGTGACACCACATCCCTGAACCGCTGGTTTTTGGAGCATTATCAGGCGATGTATAAAAAAATCGTTAGTTCCAAGCGTAGTAATAAGAAGGAAATATTGCGTGATCCGGAAGATATCCTGCACAAATTCTATATCGAATTAGGGAGTGGCAATGCGTTTTGTCAATATCAGGGACTCAGAGGCTGCTCTTTGAGATCGTACATCCTGGGGCGACTGAAAATGCGGTCTCAGGTAGAAAAAAACTCGAAATTACCACCTCTGATAGCAAACCTTTCGGATTTACTACCTAAAGTCGATGATGGCTTCGAAATTGAAGATTCCAAAGTGTTTGAAGATTCTAAGGCGTCTGCTGAAGAATTGTTGATAGATGCGCAGAGGCGCCGCCTGCTCTTTCAGGCGATAGACCAGCTTTCAGACGATCTCGAAACAGCGGAGGACGCCATGCTGATATCCAGGTTTCTGCGGGAGGAAACATACGAAGAAATTGCAAAGCGCCTGCTGGTATCTAAAAATATTGCGCTGACCGATGACGTAGTTCTGCGCGAATCTGCCCGCCTTCGCAAACGCGAGACACGCCGCCCCGGAGGTTCAATTGAGAAATTAGGCGCTATTTTGAAACAATTGATGGGTGAGAAGGGGCTTTCTTCAAAATAAACAGGTCAGACGGCGATCTCGTATGGTATCTGGCTGCAGATGCCATTTTTTGAGCAAGCGCATGTCACATTGTGGCGTATTGCATTGTCTAATATAACAGAAGCGAAAAAGAAATTCGGATATTTTTTAATTTACAAAAACGGATGGCAAATCGCTGTCATTGAAGATGGTTGTTCAAGATTTGGAAGGTGAACTTATGAAAACTGCAAATGGCTGTTCGGATTTTGCTTTGAAACTGCTGGAAATCGAAAAGGAAAGGCTGAAAACAGCCGTTCCTCGCGACTGCCCTGCCGAAGAACTTATTCTTGCCTATGCGTGGCATGAGTTGAACGCAGAAGATGAAAAAAAAATCGCAGTGCATGTCCATGAGTGTCTGGACTGCCTGGATATGGTGATAGCAGCGCGCCATGCCGTTGCGGTTGACAGCGCGCCGATACCGCTGCCTGCCTGGTTGACGGCGGATGCAGAAAAATCTGAAGTGCGGACCGGAAAAATTATCCACTGGCCGTATGGCTCCGTCGGTGAGATGATAGAGGATATCCGGCAGCGTTGGGGAGAAATGATCGACTGGCCCTTGGCGGCCATGAAATCCCTGAATTTTGAAAGTGCTCTGCTGGCGGCATCTTTTTCGCAAAATGCTTTGCCCATGCGGGCAGCGGACGATGCGGGACAGATTGTCACTGCCAAGTGGATAAGGTTTGATGACGACAACATCGCAGAAGTTCGACCGATAACGGTTCAGATTCATAATCAGAAAATCGTCGGAAACCGTCTGGAGCTTGTCGGAGAATTACCGCCGGAACTGAATCAGATAAAGGTTGTTCTGCATTTTGGGTGGACGACACCGGATAACGATCTGATTTCTCTGAAAACCGAAACAGAAGAAAATCGAAGCAGTTTTTTTTCCAGGTCATTGATCGCGAAAAACGATCTCGATCCGGAAGGCAAGCTGAAAATGTTAATCGTATGAGAGGCTGGAAGTGAATTCACGGATATCGCTTGACCAGCTTATTATGGACGCCAGATTTCCTGATTTTGCCATGAGAGATTTATCCATGCCGGATCGCATTGACTGGCCGGATACCTGGCCGGAACTCGCGACATTGCGAAAGGATGTGCAAGACCGATTACCAGAAACACTTCAACCGTTGATGGATTTATCGCTGGCAGCGCATTTCCTGAGAACATCCAGCGACCCGCTGAAATTGCAAAATCGGCAGGCGTTTCTTGTCTGTCTGGATTCGGCGCTGCTTCCGAAAACCATTTTTCATGGCAACAGCCATTGGCGACAGGTGCCTGTTGCGGTCGTCGCCGGAGAAAAAAGCGACATTCACTATTTTATGGTTGGTGCGGGGGGAAAAATTCCAAGTGATGTTTGCTGGCCGGGCTGGCTGACAGCGCGTCTCGATGGTTCCAGCCAGGATGCGGTTTGGGATGCTTTTCACGCGGCGCAGACATTGAGCGGTGTTGACCGTCCGCTGTTCATGTTTCCGTTGATTGCGCCTGGCGGTACTTTTAAAATTGAAGGGCGTTCGCTGGGATTACCATTGTGTCTGGGAGCGCTTTCCGCTCTGACCGGTGAAACGCTGTCCTCGAATATTATGGCAACCGGGGATGTGCAGCGCCATTTTGATTCTTTTCCGATTGGGGCGGTTTCGGACATTCCGGCCAAGATGCAGGCGGCGCATAAGGAAAATATTCGATTGATACTGGTTCCCCGGTCCGCCATGCCTGCCGATAAGCCTTTACCCGGCTTGATGTGCAGACCTGTCGGCGATCTGAAGGAGGCCTGGCTGTGGGCGCGGCTCTATGCGCCGGGGCGGGAAAAAGACCTGGAAATTCTGAACCGTATGCAATCCGATCCTTGTTTGCTGGTCGATAATTGTCTGAATGTAATGCCTGAGATGCTGGAATGGCTGATGGCGTCTGAAAGCGGAAAGCGCCTGAGCGATGGCGTTATGAAGAATCCGGGTTTTTTCAAAACGCTTGTCGGCAAACTGGATGTCTGTCTGGCGTCCGCAAGCCGTGATTTGAAACAAGCAGCCGTAATCCGCAACATTGTTCCGGATGAAACGCTGCCCTTCCTGAAAGCCTGCGTTCCGCTGCAAGCCTTCAAATGGGTGGTTCTGAATTTAAAGCGGGTTAATCATCACGGAGATAATGACCAGAGCCGTTTCTGGGTGCAAACAGCCAGATCACTTCAGAAAGCCGCCAAAAAGAACATGCCTGAGGAATACAGCGAATTCGTCAACAACCTGCTGGTAGCATACCATAACACATACACGTTCTGTCCGGATCCGCCACTGGAGTTCAAAGAGGCCATGACGGAGGAAGAAGGATTCAAACGCGGCGGCAACAGTGCCGTTTTAGGGCGTATGTATGGCACGTTGGCGCAAAATTATGCGTTCTGCGGGCCGGCGTATCTCAAAGAGACTTGTCACTACGTTCAGAAGGCGCAGTCGGAATTTGACAATGGCAACACCCCTGAATATCGGGAAGACTGGATACGGGAATTTTCCTACCTGGTGTTTGCCTGTCTCGACGCCGGCCGGATAGGTGACGCCCGCGACAATCTGTGGCAATACCTTCAGATGGAATCCTGGAATGATACGCGGCAATGGTCTGTCTTGAATCCTTATGAATGCTTTGTGCTCGTGCGATATCTGGCAGACGCGGGCGTCGCTTGTTCAGACGCCGCTGAAAGAGAACTGGCTGCCGATCTCACAGAGCGTCTGGCGGATGTGGCGTTTGTAAAAGCGCATCCTGCGCCGTTGATTGTTCATAATCTGGGACGTCTGGCGCTGGGCTGTCGTTGTCCTGAACTTGCAAAACATTATTTTGAAAGCAGCGTGAAGCTGTGTGCGCAAAACGATGAAACAATTCGTGAGACAGTTCGGGCGATGGCTTTGCTGTCGCTTTCCGGTTTGTATCATGCCGGTTTGTGGACGCCTGAACATGAAACCTCTGCGGCATCTGTCCGGGAGGCCATCCGTGCTTCCCGATTTTTAAACCAGACACATTTCAAACCGCTCATGGAAGGCGATATCCCCCATATGATGGAGCGGGTATGGAGAGAACCCGCCCTTATTTTTCCGTTTTCGTATCGGTAATAATGCTGATGTCCTCGCAAAAAGTCGATTTTGGGGACAGCTGAAGCCGTTAATGACATTGGCTTGTTGAAGTGCAAAAGGGCTTTCGTACATGACACAACTTTTTTTACTTTTTAATCACCGGTTGACGCCCATGCAGGAGTCGGATGCAAGGCGCTGTCTCGGGATTACCGTATTCATCGACCCGCCAGCGGATATCCAGACGCTGTGGGGACAGATTCCGTCGGAGCTGGCAGCGCTCTCGGATTATCTTCTGCCTGTCCAGAACTGGCTTGCAGTGCATGCGAAGCCCCATGACTGTGTTTTGGTTCAGGGAGATTTCGGCGCCTGTTTTCTGATAGCGCAGATGGCGTTTAGGCTGAATTTGGTTGCCATATATGCAACGACGCGCCGCGAAGCCGTCGAGGAGCATTTGCCGGACGGGTCGGTGCGGCTGACGCATCAGTTCAGGCATGTCATTTTCAGGAAATACGAACATCTGCTTTCCGCGCCCTGCCAGTGAACATGTTGCGAAGCCGTCAAATACTGACACATTTCCGTACAACTTCTACGGAA
>DAIEFO010000144.1 GCA_027325475.1 Desulfobacteraceae bacterium
CTCTAGAATCCGTGACGAGCGGCATGCCAAGCGCGTACGCCTGTTTCCCGAGTCGTTTTCGGATAAGATCGACGCCCGAAAGAATATTCGTCCACTGGTCCGAACCGCCTACTTGGAGATCGACGCCGTATTTTTTATACAGTGTCAGATGATACCCGCCGGTTCCGATATAGATCACCCCGGGTTCGATGTCCATGCCGGCCGCGACCTCAACGCATCGCATGGAACAATGGTCATCAATTCGCTTGGCAAAGGAAGGAATGAATTTCCCCGGCATGTGCTGTACCAGAAATACCGCTGCATTCAAATCCCTCGGCAGCAGGGGCAGCACGTCAAACAAGGTCTTGGGACCGCCGGTGGAAATGCCCATGGCAACAGCCTTATAGCCCAGGCCAGCTCCCCCGGATGGCGCGGTCCGGGATGCTGGCGGCGTGGATCTGGATGCGGTTCGGGTTTTCTGGCATCGCTCCAGGGGCCGGGATTTTTTTGTCAGGCGTTTCAGTGTTCCGGGTTTGGCGGCGGCCCGGATTTTGCTCACCAGTTCATGGGCTGCGGATTCCATGCGAACGGAAACGGTTCCGCCCGGCTTGGGCACATAATCGAACGCACCCAGCGCCATGGCCTGAAACGTGGTTGCAGCCCCTTCCTGGGTCAGCGACGATACCATGATCACCGGTGCGATACCTTCCTGCACAATGATCTGAAGCGCAGTGATACCGTCTATGACCGGCATGTTGATGTCCATGGTAATCACATCGGGCCGAAGTTCACGGGCCTTGTCAAGCGCATCCTGACCATCCCGGGCCGTTCCCGCCACCCGCAGCCCGGAATCGGCTTCGATGATCCGGGAGAGATTGCGCCGCATCAGCGCCGAATCGTCACAGATAAGTACGTTTATGGGCATAAAATACCTTTATTGGGTTTTAAGTTTTAAGTTTTAAGCTGCGTCAAATTTCTCACTTAAAACTTAAAACTTTCATCCTTGTTACTTCGTGATTTCCAGCTTGCTCTTTCCAGGCGCCCCTTTCTTGGACGCTGTTTTTCCAGTCCCCGCAGATTTTATTGCTGTGTCATCCTGGCCACCGGTCAGTGTCTGGAGGGTCTTCAACTCTTTTATATCCAGAAGCTCGGATACATCCAGCAATACCACCATCCGGTTGCCATTTTCGATTTTGCAGATGCCCTGCATGAGTTTGCCTGCGCCGTTTTCAGTGACAATATCGGGTGCGGGATCAATGTCGTTTCTGCTCAGCCGCAGTACTTCCTTGACTGCATCCACCCGCAGGCCGGTCTTGTTGCCAGCGATATCCACAATGATGACACGGGTCCTGTCATCGGCCTCCCGCGCTTCCAGGTTGAAAAGCCTTCGAATGTTGATCACCGGTATGACGTTGCCCCGCAGGTTGGTCATACCGTCAATGAAATAGGGCGCCCGCGGCACATGGGTGACATCGGCCAGGCGGTTGATCTCCTGAACCTGCATGATACGGATGCCGTATTCCTCTTTACCGATGGAAAACGTTACCAACTGTTCCTCATCAATACTCTCCTGGGCCAGAGACCGGGAGCTTTCTTCTGCAGCGTGTTTACCCTTTTCGCCCTGAGCCTGGATATGGTTCAACATCGCTGTCGTTTCCCCGGAAACCAGAGACGATTCATCCATGATCATGATCAGTCGCTTGCCGTCATCCAGTTTGGCCACCGCTTTCAGCTCTTTCCGATCGGATGTGGCCATGGCCGGGGTGTCATTGATGAGTGATTTTGGGATCCTGAGCACCTCATCCACCCAGTCCACCAGATATCCGATGGTCATATCCCCGCACTCCACGACCATGGCCCGCTGATCCTCGGAAATATGCGCCGACATGGATTCCTTCAGCTCGCCGATAATATCCAGCACCATGTTCAGGACCGGGGTCAGGTGTTCGTCATAAAATGCCAGATCGGCGCCTTTGTCTCCGGTGCTCATGTCCAGAATCCGTTTGCCGGTATAATACAGGTCTGCCCGTTTGCGCTTCAGGCGTTTCACCAGCCCTTCCACCTCAACGCTTGCGGTATTATACCCTTCCAGCCACTTGCCGAAGCCGGATTCCCGTGCAATCAGCACCCCGGCGAACCGGGAGCCCGCCTCGATGGCATGACGGATCGCATCCGCCCATTTGCTTTCGTCCTCACGGGCTTTGTCCAGCATCTCATGCCGCTCTGAAATCAGACTGGGCAATCCGAGCAGCCCCCGCATATCCAGAATCGGCAGCAAATGGTTGCGGATCGTGAACATGCCCAGAACATAATCGGGCACATTCGGCACAGCGGTAATGTCCATGACCTTTAAAATCTCGCTGACCCGTTTGATATCAAAGGCGTATTCATCCCCGCCCACCCGGAAGGAAACGAGTTGTTCCTCATCGGTGACGGTTTTTTCTTCTTCGAAAACATCTTTCCCTGCCCGGAGGACGGAGTCGGCTCCCGATTTGGCTGATTTCATATCCAGCGCAATGATTTCAGGCAGATTGAGCATCAGGATCAGCCGCTTGCCGCCATCCACCTTGACCACCCCGTTTAAAAATTCCCGGTCAACGCCTCTGCAGACCGCAGGGGGCGGCTCCAGCAGGGCGTGCTTCATGCGCATGACCTCGCGGACATTGTCCACCACAAGACTGGTCTGACTGCCGCCGGTTTCCACCACCAGCAGCCGGGTCTGATCTGTTGCCTTCTGGGTTTCCAGCCCGAAACGGGTTCGGGTGTCAATCACCGGCAGCACATTGCCCCGCAGGTTGCAGATGCCGGAAACATAATCCGGACTACGGGGGATGGGGGTAATATCCGGCAGACGGACAATCTCCTTGACATCGTTAATATCCACGCCGAATTCTTCATTAAAGAGCCTGAACACGACGCACTGGCTTTCATCTTCGCTGGTGATGCCGGACAGACCGGCATCCGTGCTGTTATTTGTCGATTTCATGCCGGCCATGATCATCCTCCCATATTTTGCATTTCATCGGCCATGCTGGCGATATCTTCCACGGCCTGGGCAATGAGCTGCATGCCCTTGTTGCCTTCCTCGGCCGCTTTGCTGGCTTCATCCGCCACCTTGGAAGCCTCTTCCGCACCATTGGCGATATCCACCACGGCCTTGTTGACCTGTTCCAGGGCCACCAGGGATTCTGTGGCGCCAGCGTTGACTTCCTGAACCGACCGCTGCACCTCATTCATATCCACATCCACACTTTCCAGGTTGACGGTGATCTTTTTGGCGTTTTCCACTTCCTGAGCCGAAATATTGGCCTGACTGTCCAGATCTGTGGATACCAGCGTAATCTGGGCCTGCATGGCCCGAACCATATCCTGGATCTTTTCCGCGTTTTCCGAGCTGTCGTTGGCCAGAGTGCGGATGTCTCCGGCAACCACCGAAAATCCCCTGCCGAATTCACCGGCACGGGCTGCCTCGATAGAGCCGTTTATCGCCAGCATATTGGTCTGAAGAGCCACGTTGACGATCTTATCCACGATCTTGTTGATCTGATTGGTGATGTCGCCCAGTTTGCGGATGTTTCCCACCGACTCTTTGGCCGACTGGGCCGCCTTGCCGATGTTAACGATAAGATTGTTCACATTTACCTTGTTGCCGGTCACCAACTGTTTGATATCATCAATGCGTTTGCCGGCTCCCTGTGCACGTTCGCACATGCCTTTGGAGGCGACATCCAGCCGCTCTCCCAGAGATCTGCCTTCTTCGGCTGCCTTGGCCTGATTCTGGGCGCCTTTTGAGATTTGTTCCAGCGCCGTCATGATCTGGCGGGAGGATGCCGTGGATTCCTCGACATTGGCCGACAACTCTTCAGCGGCGGCCGCCACTTCCTCGGCGGACTTCTGACTGTCTGTGGCGGTCTTCAGAGTATCGGTCAGTTCGGCCAGATTCTCCGACGCGGTCTGCATCTCGGCAAATGCCTTGTTCTGCTCGACAACGCCTTTACTGGCTTCCTCGGCCGCAGAGCTTTGCTCCTCGGCATTGGACGCTATGTCTTCGGCGCCTTTCAAAAACGCTTGGGCACTGGTCAGGGACTCGGCCGCATTTTTGGTGATGACCGTGGTCCCGTCCACCACTTCCACCATATCTGTGGCGATTTTATCCAGATCCGAGGTAATGGCCTTTGCTTTCTCCATCTCGGCAAGGGATTCCTTGGTAGCCGTATCAATCTCGGTAACCACCTGCTGCACCTGGGCCTGAATATCATCCACCACGTTACGGATTTCCCGGGCGCTTTTTTCCGAGATTTCAGCCAGGTTCCGAACCTCATCCGCTACCACGGCAAACCCCCGGCCATGCTCCCCGGCACGGGCCGCCTCGATGGCCGCATTCAGGGCCAGCAAATTGGTCTGGTCCGCAATGCGAACCACCGCGCCGACAATTTCACCAATCTGTTCCGAATTTTTTTCAAGTTCTTTAATCAGTTTGGTGGATTCCATGTTCGCATCGGCGCTGGCCTGCACCCCTTTGATCAGGCTGTCGATATCCGTGGTGGTGGTCTTGATCAGACCCTGCAGAATCTCGCTTTTTTGCAAAGCGGATTTGGCCAGCGCATCCGCTTTTTCAGAAGCCTTGGCGATCTGGTTGATTCCCGCTCGGGATTCTTCCGCACCGGCCGACGACTGCTCGGCGGCAGCCGCAATCTGTTCCATGTTGCGCCCCAACTGCTCGGCCGCGCTGGCCGCCTCTTCCAGTGACGACGACATTTCTTCCACGGCCGAAGCCAGCCGTTCGGCAATGGCCTGCTGCCGGGCCAGCGTGCGTGTTTTGGCTTTCTGCTGGGCCTGTTTGCGGGCTTCATCCCGTTTGACGCCTAAATCTTCTGAATGGGTTTCTTTGGGCGTTATCCCGGTTTTCATGGATGCTGGTTTTGCCAATGCTTTTGCCATAATGCTTTCCTCCATAATTGATCAGTGATGTGAATGATTGTTCCGGGTTTATTCCCGTAGTTGGACATCGGCCGGATGATCCGGACTCCCGGATGCCATGCCGGTGATGTCGGTATTAGTGATGGTGATTTCCTTATGATCGCCGTTGTCGATATCCAGAGCGGACACCCGCAGCAATCCGTTCGCATCGATGGCAAAAGACACATCAATGTTTGATTCCGACTTCCGTCGGGTTTTATCCGTCTTTAATCCGAACCAGCCCAGGGATACCGGCCTTTGTTCAGTAGCCATGCCCACCTGCTGCAATACATGGATATATACCGCTTCCTGAAAATCCTCTGTGGTGGTGAACAGCCGGGAGGCTTCGGCCGGATAGGCGGTGCCCCTGGGCAGGATGTTGATGAATCGCCCCTGATCATCCTCGATGCCCAGGTCGTGGGGTGTAATATCGTGAAATTCGATGCCGGTCATGCTGCCGGAGAGGATGCCCGCCAGAATGCCGGCGCCTCTTGCCACGGCTTCATCCGGATTGATGGTGCGCCGGATGACCGAACGGCCGGATGGATCGCCGGAGATGTCGTTTTCAGCTTCAGTCGGCGGTTCCGGATTGTCCAGAATGGTTTTGATCAGTGTTTCGATGGCCTGCACCCGCGTGCTGCCGCCCACCAGGATGACAGTATCCACCCAGTCCGGCGTCAGGCCCGCCTGATCAAACGTATTCCGAATGTGCTGCGATATCTGCTCCAGAATCCCGGCGATCAACTGCTCAAAAACCGGCCGGGTCAGAGACTGGTTCAGATGGACAGGGCCTTTGTCCGTAACGGTGATATAGGGGATCATCACATGTGTTTCCGGTGATGAAGACAAATCAATCTTGGCTTTTTCCGCCTGGATCACCAGTTGCTGCAGTGCGATTTTATCCTGTCGCAGGTCAAATCCGTGCGTCGCCAGAAATTCGGATTGGATGTGATCCACGATTTTATGATCGAAATCAGTCCCGCCGATGGCAGTTGACCCGCCGACGCCCAGAACACGAAAGATGTTGTTCTGATACGCCATCAGCGTGATATCAAGGGTCCCTCCGCCCAGATCAATCACCAGCAGATGGGCGCCGGCGAGTCGGCCCAGGGTGTAGGCATGGGTGCGCTCGTCCAGCCAGGTGTAGCGCTCCAGGCGACGTTCCAGATAGCGCGCGGCTTCGGCGTAGCCCTCGTCCGTGGCGCGGCCTATGTGAATGATGCGCGTG
>DAIEFO010000145.1 GCA_027325475.1 Desulfobacteraceae bacterium
TGCATGCGGTATCGGATCAAATCGCAGGGCAGGCCGTTTCTTTCTGGGAAACGATTCTGGAGCGTATCGGCTATGAACCTCAAGCCGGAGAAGCGCATACCACCGCCATCCTGAGGGATCAGATATTGTGGTCGGCGGCCTTGCTGGGTTCCCGCACAGCCGGCGACTGGGGATGCCAGCAGTTTCGCAAGCTGAAAACCGGAACGCCGGTCAATCCCGATATCCTGAAGAGCGTCATGCAGATCGGAGCGTTTTTCGAAGGAGATGCGGCGCTCGAATGGTTCGACAGCCGTTTCAGGCAATCTGCCAGCGAACATGAACGACTGAACATTCTGACGGCTCTCGGATGTTTCAGCGAAAAGCCGGTGATTGAAAAAGCGCTGGACTATGTTCTCGATCAGGTGCCGGCTCGCAATCAGTTTATCCCGGTTGTATCCATGTCGTTCAACCCCAATGCCGTGCCGCTTCTCTGGAATTGGTACACCAGCCATCTGGAGCAGCTTGAGCAGTTTCATCCTCTGCTGTATGAACGGATTCTGACGGCACTGATCCCATCGGCAGGGATTCACCGGCCCGATGAGATCCGGGATTTTTTCAATGCGTATATGCTGAAAAGCGAAAAAGCCGGGGATGCTATCCGTCTGGCGTTAGAAAGGCTGGAAATCCATCTCAGGATGCGCCGTGCAGAGGGAATATCTGCTTTATGATTACAGGGAACTTTTCGTGAAAATAGCATATTTTGATTGTTCTGCAGGCGCCAGCGGTGACATGATTCTAGGCGCGATGGTGGATGCCGGCCTCGATCCGGATGCGCTGAACCGGGAACTGGCCAGGCTTCGTGTGGGGGCGTCCGTTCGCTTCACGCCTTCGAATAAAAACGGTCTTGCCTGTACTCAGGCGGTTGTTGACATGGATTCCTGCTCGCATCCGGTTCATCGGCATCTTTCGGATATCCGGCAACTGATTCATGCCAGCGATCTGTCCGCCGAAATCAAGGAGCGCAGCGTATCTGTGTTTACGCGACTGGCGCAAGCTGAAGCTAAGGTCCACGGAACGGATGTGGAGGCCATTCATTTTCATGAGGTGGGCGCGGTGGATGCCATTATGGATGTGGTGGGCGCGGTGGCGGGTTTGTCGCTTCTGGGAATTGAGGCCGTGTATTGTTCAGCACTTCATGTGGGATCCGGCAGTGTCAGGTGTCATCATGGCGTGTTGCCGGTGCCCGCACCGGCGGTTCTGGAACTTGTCAAGGGCGTGCCGGTGTATTCCACCGGTGTGAAAGGCGAACTGTTGACGCCAACCGGCGCTGCTGTGCTTACCACGCTTGCCCGTCAGTTTGGCGCCATGCCGCCAATGCTTATGGCATCTTCGGGTTGTGGCTCCGGCACTTCCGATTTTGAAATTCCCAATGTGCTGCGCATCATTATAGGAGACACTGCATCAACGTGTACGGATTACGAGACTGACCAGGTGGTGGTACTGGAAACCGCGATCGATGACATGAATCCGCAATTGTATGATCATATCCTGCAGAAAGCGCTGGACATGGGTGCTCTGGATATTTTTTTGACCCCGGTTCATATGAAAAAAAACCGTCCGGGAGTGCTGGTTACCTTGTTATGCCGTCCGGAAGAATGTCAGCGATTTTCGCAGTTTTTGATGTCCGAAACCACATCCATCGGTGTGCGGTGGCGTACGGAAAGCCGGATCAAAGCCAGGCGGGAAATTCGGACCGTCCCGACTTCTCTGGGCGCGGTTCATGTCAAGACAGCGTGGATTCAGGGCAGACCGATCCATGAGACTCCCGAATATGAAGACTGCAAGGCCATTGCATTGAAACAAGGGCTTCCATTGAAGGTTGTCATGGACAGTATTTTTCGTGAAATGTCCCATGGATAGGGCTTTTTGCGAAGCTTTCGAATCTCTTTCTTGAACTTGCCGGTCATCTTTGTTACAAGCTCTCAAGACAAAGATTTTGAGTATGTTGTCAAGTTTGATGCCATCGTAAAAAGTCGAATTTCGGACGGCTTCGTAAAATGTTCGCAGGCAAGGTGTGCAAATCCTGAGGAATGAAGCGTACTTGTCGTGCGCTGCAATGACGAGGGATGCAGCACAACGCGGTATGCGGACTCTTTACGAAGTCGTCAAGTTTGATGGCTGTGGATGAAAAAAACAGGGAATATTCGGGAGAAAATTGTGATGACCCGTGTGGGAATTATCGGAGCGACAGGATATGCAGGGGCTGAACTGGTGCGACTTCTGGCAGGTCATCCCCAGGTTGAATTGACGATGCTGACGTCCCGGCAATATGCCGGTGTTCGTTTTGACACTGTTTATCCTTCAATGGCCGGTCATGTGGATCTGGTTTGTCAGGATTATACGCTGGAGCGGGCCTGTGATTGCACTGATATGATATTCATGGCGCTTCCGCATCAACTGCCCATGTCTTTTGCGCCAGCGCTGCTTGAAAACGGAAAGCAGGTGATTGACCTTTCCGCGGATTTCAGATTCCGGGATGTGGCGGTATATGAAAAATATTATCAGCCGCATAAAGCGCCGCAGTTCATCGCCGAATCGGTTTACGGATTGAGTGAGGTGTATCCGGACCGCATTCGCGGCGCTCGTCTGATCGGCAATCCCGGTTGTTATCCTACCAGCGTTTTGCTGCCGCTCATTCCGCTGTTGAAGCATCAACTCGTTCAGCCGGAGGGAATCATTGCAGATTCTAAATCCGGCGTCAGTGGCGCGGGCCGCTCACCCTCCCTGTCCTCTCATTACTGTGAGGTGCAGGAGTCGTTTAAAGCCTATAAAATCGGCCAGCATCGGCACAATCCGGAGATGGACGAAGTACTGAGTATCGAGGCCGATACGCCGGTGTCCATCACGTTTGTTCCGCATCTGGTTCCCATGAGCCGGGGAATGCTGACCACCCTGTATGCGGTTCCGGCAAAAGCGATCACTGCTGATGACATTCGGCAGTGCCTGATGTCATTTTATCGTGAACATTTTTTCATCCGCATCTGCCCGGACGGTAAATATCCGGATACCCGAAATGTTCGCGGCACCAATTTTTGTGATATCGGCTTCAGACTCGACATGTCCCGAAACCGACTGATCCTGATTTCCGCTATTGACAATCTGGTCAAAGGCGCTGCAGGCCAGGCCGTTCAGAACATGAACCTGATGCTGGGGCTGGATGAAACCACCGGGTTGAGGCAGCCGCCTTGCCCACTTTGATGAAAGAACCCTGAGTAGCTTCATTACCAATGAAAGGAGATTGAACATGACCGCAAAGTTAATCCTTGGAACTGAGATCCGTGAACAAATTCTGGAAGAGATTACGGCTGAAGTCAAGGCGCTCAAAGAAGAATATGGCAAGGTTCCAGGTCTTGTGACCATCCTGGTTGGCGCCAATCCCGCATCGATATCGTATGTCACGCTTAAAATCCAGACCGCTCACCGGGTTGGTTTCAAGGAGGTTCAGGATTCCCAGCCGGTTGATATTTCAGAAGCCGATCTTCTGGCACTGATCGATAAATACAACAAGGACGATTCAATCAACGGAATTCTGGTTCAGCTTCCGATTCCCAAACACATCAACGAGAAGAAAGTTTTGAACGCCATCGATCCGGACAAGGACGTGGATGGATTCCATCCGGTGAATGTGGGCAGGTTGATGATCGGCGGCTCCGAGGTCAAATTTCCACCATGTACGCCGGCAGGAATTCAGGAAATGATCGTACGCGCCGGCGTTGAAACCAAGGGGGCGGAAGTGGTGGTGGTGGGGCGTTCGAACATCGTGGGCAAACCCATTGCCAATATGATGCTTCAGAAAGGTCCCGGCGCCAATGCGACGGTCACCGTTGTTCATACGGGCACCAAAAACATGGAAGCTCACTGCAAACGGGCGGATATTCTGATTGTCGCGGCCGGTGTTCCTGGTCTGGTCAAGCCCGAATGGATTAAACCTGGCGCTTGCGTCATCGATGTCGGGGTCAACCGTGTAGGTGAGAAGATCAGTGAAAAAACCGGAAAGAAAATCGCCATCCTTAAAGGTGATGTGGACTTTGATGCCGCCAAGGAAATCGCAGGTTCCATCACGCCGGTTCCAGGCGGCGTCGGCCCGATGACCATCACCATGCTGATGAAAAATACCCTTAAATCCATGAAATTCCAGTTGGGGATCGGATAACTCCTTATTGCTGGAATCTGTTTTTACAAGTCCCCCTCTTTTGGAGAGGGGGGCTTGATGTCTGTCCAATGGCGCTTCTTCAAATGTGCCACAAGGTCATCAGAATTTGGTGAATACGCCAATGGACGTCACACACTGATCAAATTCCCGATATTCCGCGTTTGTGATGCCATCCTGTTCGTTTCTGCCAAAGTTGGCTGCGATGTTGAAATTGACGCCGATATTCGCATTGATATCATAGCTCAGCCCCGTTGAAATGCCGTACAGCCAGTCATTACGCAGTGATGTCTTAGAGCCGGTGTTAAGATTTCCAACCGTATAATCTGCATTTTTTAGCTGCCCGTTCAAGTTCCAGGCCAGTGCCGATAAGAATTTGTGACGGTAACCCAGATCAAAGCCGCTGTCAAAAGTTGGAACCTGTCCTGAACTGGATATCCATTGCTGCGCTTTATATTTGAGCGTGACGGCATCTTTTTTTGTTATTTCGGCTGCGAGCGAGGACTCTCCGTAAAAATCGACCTGATTTTTATTGTTTACGGGGGCGGTATCATCATACTGCCTGAAATCCGGGCCTGCGGCTATCGACAAGGTGAGCCATTTAAAAAGCTTTCCCTCGATGCCGGCAATGGCCCGCTGATAATCATTGGTTGAACTGTACTTTGAATTCAGCACGTTTCCCTGATACTGGTGCCCATAGCGATATCCCAGAAAGACAGCCATTTGTGAGGATATACTGCGTCCGACATCCATACCGCCATTGATATCGTACCGATCGACCCAGTTCTGATATCCACTGGTTGTTTTCTGGTCTGTCAACATATCCCAGAACTGCAAGGAGCCTGCAGGGCGGACAAAGAATGGCCCTAAATCGACTTTCAGGTTAAGTTTCATCTGATCCTGATACTGATGCCGTCGTTCACGAGGCATCGCATGGGCATAGCTGCTTCGAACATTGTCCGGTGAGCTGTAGATCGGAGCGGTATTGCTGCCGTCCACGTAAATGAAGGCATTGTCAAGATTCAGAGAAGTATCTCCCATTTTGGCTTTAATCGTGTTTAAAAGCCGGTGAGCAATATTATTTTCTTCAGATGCCTGGGAAAATGTGGTGGATTCGGGTTGGTATCTGAAAGATAACTCCTGAAGCACATTCTGGCTGTCAATCAGCTTTGCGAAGTCTATCCCGATTTTGGGAGACAAGGTGGTAAGCCACGAATAGCTTCTTGGCATATGATTACCGGATACGCCCAGAATGTTGTCATCATAACCTTCTTTAATTCCGAAAGACAATTCTGTCATCCAGGCAGGTTTGTTCACAATGGAAGTTGATGTGCCGGAAACTGCGGGCGAATCCATGTCTTCCTTAGAATACGCTGCGGTGTTTATCATGGCCATCAGGTTCAAAATCAGCAGGCAGCAGATTACAGATTGTTTATTCACACTCCATTGATTTATTGGCATGTTCCCTCCTCTATTCTCTGTCTGTTTCACTAATATTCTTCAATCGCAGTGCTTTCCCGTCCCGTTGATAATATATCATTACATCATCTCCGGCATTCCAGGTGCTCTCCGGCAGGGAAAAATACTCGATTGACATACTGAATGTTATCAACTTTTTCTGGCGTGGGGAATACACAGTTATCTGTCTTTTATCTCTGTTGATAATCGGGAATTTTTTGGGTTTTTGAATAGCCTTGTCATATACGAGTGGGTGTTTTTTCTCAATATTGTCCTGTTCATCGATCAGGGTGTAGTTAATGGTTTTAAACCCCCGAGTGATGGTGTCGAAAATGATGATCTGTTTTTTTACTGCATCCAGCTTCATACGTTGTCCCGCTTTGGGTTCTGGGCTCATATCTTTGAGGTTGACCGGCTTCTGGTACACTACAGGTAGAGAGTTGTAATCCGGCTGTCTGGCATCATGATTCACATCTCTAGCAATGGTGATCAGCCCTTTATCTCTAT
>DAIEFO010000146.1:0-2024 GCA_027325475.1 Desulfobacteraceae bacterium
AACGTGTGGAAGCCCCCTTCTCACTCAGCCTCATTCAGTGCGCCGCAGATATTTTTTCGCTGATAGAGGATATCCGCAGCGCCAACGATATCAACAAATCGCTGATAAACCATTCACTGCAACTGATTCGTTCATCGATTCGAATGCTTGTGCAAGCCATAACCCCATCATCGGTATATTTTCGCAGCGGCAGAATGTATCAGGGGGAGGTGTGCGGTTCGGTAGTTTCCGGTACAGCATAATTTGTGTTCAAGGCAGCGTTGACGGCTTCGTAAAAAGTCCGCATGCAGTGCAACCGCTGCATGCGGACTTTTTTATGAAGCCGCCGTACTTCATAAAATTGACGAACCTATAACATGTTGACTTAAAAATTATAACATAATATTTTTGAAAGAATACAGAAACAGCTCCAAACCTGTTTTTATCAATTTGCTGAAAAATCTGTAAAATTGACGCTCTCGTAAAATGTCGATTTTGAGACGGCTTTGTAAGAAGTTCACTACATCATTATAAACCATGGCGGCTCCTATGAATTCTACAGAAGAAATTGCCCGGCAACTCCAGATGGTTGCTGAAAATATCGAAGTTCTCGGACTGAATGACAGCGACGGATGGAGTGCTGTCGGTGAACAATTGCAGGCCATTGCCTTGTCGTCAGCCCCGGATACCGATGCCAATATCGCCTGCATGCTGACGCTTTGCATCCAGGGAATAAATGCCATCGCCCACAAGACAGCGGGAAACACCTTCGCAATTATTGATGCGGTGGAAAAAGGAATGACAGCTTGCGGGCAATATTTAGAGGGTACCCAGGATTCCAGCAAGGTTAACGAGATAATTATGTCTCTGCAACAGACCATACCAGGTGAAACCTCCGCCACCCATCAGGAATCCGTCAGTAATGACATTGTTATGCCGCTTCAGGCGGCATTAAATGATTTTGCCGCAATGTGGATTCAACAGGAGCCGGATGATTCTCAAGGCGTTTCGAAAATCAGGGAAGCTTTGCTCGTTTTTTCCGGAAACGCCCAGCTTCCGGAATCCGTCAAACTTCATGTGCTGTGCGCCGTAGAAATTCTGGATGCAATGCTCATGACCGATGTGGACGACATATCGGGGTCGTGGCAGGAAGCTGGCGCCTGTATCGATAAAGCCATGCAGCTTCTGGAATTTCCCGACAGCGTTCAGCAGACACCGCCAGAAACCAGACATTCCCGGACGCCCATGCCTGAATCCCCTCCCCTTTCAACACCGCTCACAGACAGCGCCCGCGATTATATGCCTGACGACCCGGATGCAGACCTGATCGGAGAATTTATCGCCGAGGCTGCCGATTTGATCGCCAACGCCGAGGAAGCGCTTCTGGAGCTTGAAGTGAATCCGGAGGATATGGATGCCGTAGGCACCGTATTTCGCGCGTTTCACACCATCAAGGGGACATCCGCTTTCTTAGAGCTGACGCTGCTTTCTGAAATGGGACACCACGCGGAATCTCTGCTGAGCCGCGTCCGGGATAAGGAAATCCGCTATCAGGGAGGATACGCCGATCTTGCCCTGAAATCCCTCGACATGCTGAAAACCCTGATTCATTCCGTCGAGAAAGCCCTTGGCGGCGCGCCACTGACCAAACCGGAGAAATATGACAGCCTGATGGAGGTTCTTAAAAATCCGGAGGCTTCAGGTGTATCTGAAGATTCTGAAGATATCGCGACGCCCCGGATCGGAGATATCCTGGTGGCGCAAGGAAAGGCAGAGCGCAACGTGCTCGAAACCGCGGTGCAGAATCAACACGCGGGCAAACCTTTAGGTATGACACTGGTGGATTCCGGTGTCGCATCTGTCACCGACGTGGGTCAGGCGCTCCGAACCCAGAACCGTATCAAAAACCCCAGACAGGCAGTCGAAACGTCGGTACGGGTCAGCACGGATCGGCTGGACCGCCTCATCGACATGGTCGGAGAGATGGTTATCGCTCACTCCATGGTGTCTCAGGATCAGGTCGTGATTCAGGCGGCCCATTATGA
>DAIEFO010000146.1:2148-6061 GCA_027325475.1 Desulfobacteraceae bacterium
GCCCGCAAGGTCGGGAAAAACGTCACCTTCATCACTGAAGGAGAAGATACGGAAATTGACAGAAATCTTGTGGACATCATCAATGATCCGCTGGTTCATATGGTGCGTAACGCCGTGGATCACGGCATCGAACTGCCGGATGTCCGCAACAGAAACGGCAAACCGGCCAATGGAACGGTCAAACTGTCCGCTTACCATTCTGCCGGCAGCGTCGTGGTTCAGATCATTGACGACGGCAAAGGACTGGATAAAAACGCCATTCTGGCCAAAGCCATCGAAAAGGGAATGATCAGTGACGGCGTCAGCATGTCGGATCGCGATATATTCAATCTGGTTCTGGAGCCAGGCTTTTCGACAGCAGCCGTCATCACCGATGTGTCCGGACGGGGCGTTGGTATGGATGTGGTCAAAAAGAATATCGAGTCGCTGCGCGGACAGATCGAAATTCAGTCGGAATCAGGTAAGGGTTCCGTATTCCGCATGAGTCTTCCGCTCACACTTGCCATCATCGATGGCATGGTAATCAGGGCCGGTCATGAAACCTATGTCATACCGACTGTTTCCATTGTCCGATCTATCAAACCCGATCCCAAAGACATTTCAACAATATTCAATCAGGGCCAGGTGCTCTCCCTTCAGGGCAATCTGATCCCCTTGTATCGGCTTACCCGCCTTTACAATATTCACAATGCCAATGACGCCGACATTGACAGCGAAGGCTTGGTCGTCGTTATCGAAGATGATGGAAATCAGGCAGGGCTGATCATCGATGAACTGGTAGGCAGGCAACAGGTCGTCATCAAAACACTGGGCGAAACCATGCAGCAACTTCCGGGAATCTCCGGCGGGGCCATCATGCCCAATGGACGGGTGGGGCTCATCGTAGATATCGCCGGGCTGATGAAACTCACAACCGCTGGAAAAAATGAAAAAAAAGAAGAAACCTATGACAGGATATGACGTATGATACTATCTTCCCTCGATCTGACCGATGCGCAATTTCACAAAATTTCAGATCTGGTATATCGGCACAGCGGCATCAATCTTAAAAACGGTAAAGAAGCTCTGGTCAGAGCAAGACTGATGAAGCGGTTTCGCGTTCTGGGAATGGATTCCGTAAATACTTATCTGGATTTCATCAATACCAGGGCCGGTGAGAACGAACTGACCCGGATGATTGACATCATGACCACCAACAAAACCAGTTTCTATCGCGAATTTGCACATTTCCAGTATTTACAGGATGTGGTTTTGCCCCAGTTGAAAACAAAACGGATACGGTTCTGGAGCGCTGCATGCTCATCCGGTGAAGAGCCCTACTCCATCGCTATGACTCTCAAGGAACATCTGACGGATATCGAACGCAGGGATATGCTGATCCTCGCCACAGATATTTCCACAAGAATGCTTGAAAAAGCTCAACAGGCCATATATTCTAAAGAAACGTTGAAAGATGTTCCTTCGTCATATTTTCAGAAATATTTTGTTCGCACGCCGGATCCCGGAGATACATATCAGGTACATCCCAGTGTGCGTTCAATAGTGCGTCTGGCAGGCTTGAATCTGATGAATTCATGGCCAATGAAAGGACCTTTCAACGTTATTTTCTGCCGTAATGTCATGATATATTTTGACCGGAACACCCAGGAACAACTGATCAACCGTTTCTGGGAAATCCTTGAACCAGGCGGCCATCTTTTTGTGGGTCATTCTGAGGGTCTATCGTCTATTTCCCATAAATTTAAATATATCCGGCCGGCTACCTATAGAAAATAAATCCAGAAACGGATGACGACACAGAATTTGGACTTTTTGCATTACCGTCAACTGACGACACCTAAAAATATAGACAGGTAACAATGAATCATGTCGTACTCGTAGGGGATATGAAGACAGGCTGTAAAGGAGACATGATTGTAACCCATGCCTTGGGAAGCTGTCTGGGACTGATGGTCTATGATCCCGGAGCTCGGGTGGGCGGTTTGCTTCATGCCATGCTCCCGCTTTCGAAAATCAACCCCCAAAAAGCGGAAGAAAATCCCTATATGTTTGTGGACACCGGAGTCCCTGACCTTTTCACCAGCCTGTATGATCTCGGCGCTCAAAAATCCAGAATGGTGGTAAAAGCGGCAGGATGTGGTCAGCCTCTGGGTAACAGCGAAATGTTTAAAATCGGTGAGCGGAACTACACGGTATTGAAAAAGCTGCTCTGGAAGAACAACGTTCTGCTTGAAGCCGAAGATGTCGGCGGCACCGCCAGTCGTACGGTGTATTTTGATTTGTCCACTGGCCAGGTAGTGATCAGCAGCAAAGGAGCTAAAAAAGAACTGTGAACCAGAAAGAACTGAATCTGATATTGGACGATGTGAAGTCTTTTCCCAGTATGCCTGCAGCCGCACTGAAGCTCCTGGCGCTTTTGAAAGATGACGATGCTTCTTCGGGGCAGATTGAGCAGGTACTGCGATACGAACCTGGCCTGACAGCCAATATCCTGAAGCTGACCAATTCGGCGTACTTTGGTCTTCCCACCCGGGTGGGGTCCATTCGCCAGGCCATTCTGCTTTTGGGCTGGAAAAAACTCATCCAGATCGTTCTGACATCCTGCGTCAGCGCAATTATCGACAAACCTGTTCAAGGCTACGATTTACCGGCCGGAGATTTATGGCGACATTCCATAGCGGTTTCAGTCGCCACAGAGACGCTGATCAAACTGTTGAAATTGTCTGTCCCGGATGAGGTATTCACGGCCGCACTTCTGCATGATGTCGGGAAAATGGTTCTGGGGCGCTACGTGGAGGCCGAAATTCTCCATATGGATGAAGAAGCCATGCAAGGACTGTCTTTCGAGCAGGTGGAACGAAGCATGTTCGGCATCGATCATGCTGAAATCGGCGCCAAAATTCTCAGGCGATGGTCGTTTCCGACGGCAATGATTAATATCGTACGCTGGCACCATGAACCGGACAACGCGCCTAAACCTGATGTCGCAATCGACGTGGTGCATACGGCCGACGTTTTGTGCCTGATGGCAGGCATCGGGATGGGCAGAGAGGGCCTTCAGTACCAGCCGTCAGAGATGGCTTCAAAACGGCTGGGACTTACCCAGAAGCATATAGAGATCGTTGCCAGCCAGATGCTGCAATGGGCCAATGAACTTGCCGCTTCTGTTCAAAGCACTACCTGATTTTGACTGACAGTCTGATAAACCTGTAATTGTTACAAGCCTTCAGGATGGGGAGTTTTGGGTTATGGGGATCAATATCCTTGTTGTGGATGACAGCACTGTGATGCGGGCAATGATCATTAAAACACTCCGTATGAGTGGTCTCGATCTGGGCGAAATTCATGAGGCTGCAAACGGCGCTGAAGGGCTGGACGCTCTTTCCCGTCAGTGGACGGATCTGGTCATTTTAGATATCAATATGCCTGTCATGAATGGAGAAGACATGCTGAAGCAGATGAGAGAAAGCCCGGAGACACGGGATATTCCGGCAATTATTATATCTACGGAAGGCAGTAAAACCCGTATTGACAGACTGGTGAAGCTTGGGGCCAGCTTCGTACACAAACCCTTTACACCAGAGCTTATCCGCAGCACCATCAACCAGAGGCTTGGTATCGGAGGCGATCATGAATGAACAGGGAATCAAGGGTTTGACACGTATCGTCATGAGTTCACTGGAATCACTGGCGTTTATGTTTTCATCATCGGATCCTCAGAGGCAACCGATTGATTTCAAAGAGGCCGTGACCGGTATCGTATCATTTTCGGGTGCGTTTTCCGGACAACTGGCTGTTGTCATCACGCCATCCGTGCTGAGTGAACTGGCCGCCAACATGCTGGGAACCGATGCTGACGAAGTAGGTACAGCCGAACAGCATGATGCCCTGAAGGAAACAGTCAATATTATCT
>DAIEFO010000147.1 GCA_027325475.1 Desulfobacteraceae bacterium
CATCGAAGAAGCCAGGCATTCCGATGATGTTCACACGGTCATTATGGGAATTATCCTGCTGTTTATCGGCTTTGCCGGTGTGATGCTTCTGCTGATGGCTCAGAATTACAGGATGACCCGTGCATCGCTTTCCAGAATCAAGGCGTTTTCAGATACGCTGGTGGAAAACATGCCCATTGGTTTGATTGCTCTGGAGCCATCGCTGATTATCACCTCGTTCAATCAGGTGGCGGACCGCCTGCTGAATTTATCTCAAGTCAATGCAACCGGAAAAAACGCTGCCGATGTGCTGCCCTCCATTTTTCTGGATCTTCTGCAGAATCCGGATATCCGGCTGCGGGTCATTGAAAAGCAGATCGTCTGCCGGACTGCCGATCATCCTCGTCTGCCGCTGGAGGTGAGCGCCGCCATGCTGACGGATGAAACCAGTGAATTTTTGGGATATGTGCTGCTCTTTAAAGATCTGCGCGAGGTGCAGTCTCTTCAAAAAGCGCTGGCCAGGTCCCAGCGTCTAGCATCCATCGGCAGTCTTGCCGCAGGAGTTGCGCACGAAATCAGAAATCCCTTAAGTTCCATCAAGGGGTTTGCCACCTATTTCAAGGAACGTTATGCCCACATTCCGGAAGACTGTAACATTTCGACCATTCTGATTCAGGAAGTGGATCGTCTGAACCGGGTCGTCAGCCAACTGCTGGAGTTTTCAAGACCTGTCCGCATATTCCGGCAGAAAGTGTCCATTGCCGACGTGATTCAGAGTACGCTGAAACTGATGGAACGTCAGGCCAGCGCGCACAGCGTCGAGATTCACCTTCAGATGGATGCCGGGTTGCCGCAGGTTTCCATCGATCCGGATCAGATCAATCAGGTGCTTTTGAATCTGCTGCTCAATGCGGTCGAAGCCATGCCCCAGGGCGGCGCCGTCGAAATCCGTGCGTCGCAGGATCAGGATCGGCTGGTGATTCAGATATCCGACAGCGGCGCCGGGATCGCTGAAACCGATCTGTCCCGGATATTTGATCCCTATTTCACCACCAAACCGACGGGGACCGGGCTGGGGCTGCCCATTGTCCACAACATCGTTGAAGCGCATGGCGGCGATATCCGGATTGAAAGTCATAGCGGGAAGGGTGCGGTGGTTACGATCCGCCTTCCCATTGAGAGTTCTTGAAATGAAGAAAAAAAACTGTTCGATTCTTGTCGTGGATGACGATACCGCTCACCGCACCATGCTACGTACCCTGATCGGCGGATGGGGCTATGACATTACTGAAGTCGATGATGGCGGCATTGCCATCGAGAAGGTTCAGGACCAGCCTTTTGATCTGATTCTGATGGACGTCCGGATGCTGAAGATTTCCGGGATCGAAGCGTTGGGCCGCATCAAAACGCTCAATCCGTCCATACCGGTCATCATCATGACTGCCTATTCTTCCATTGAATCCGCGGTGACCGCCCTCAAATCCGGGGCTTACGATTATCTGACCAAACCCCTTGATTTCGATAAACTGAGAATTACCATAGAACGGGCTATGGAACACGCTCTGCTTCGGGAAGAAAACCGTATCCTCAAACAGAATATGGGAGCGCGGTTTGACCGGCGCAACATCATCGGTCAGAGTATGGGGATGGAACGGCTTCTTGAAACCGTGGCACAGGTGGCGATGTCTGAGGCCACAGTCCTGATTCATGGCGAATCTGGCACCGGTAAAGAGCTGATTGCCGGCGCCGTTCATTATAACAGCTTCCGGAAAGCCGGGCCCTTTGTCAAAATCAATTGTGCGGCCATCACCGAAACGCTGCTGGAGTCCGAACTGTTCGGCCATGAAAAAGGCGCTTTCACCGGTGCGGATCGCAAAAAGGAAGGCAAGTTCATACAGGCCAGCGGCGGAAGTCTGTTTCTGGATGAAGTCAGCGAAATGTCTCTGATGATGCAGGTCAAGCTGCTTCGCGTGCTCCAGGAGCGGGAAATTACCCGCGTGGGCGGTGAGCAGGTGGTGCCGATCGATGTGCGCCTGATTGTCGCTACCAATAAGGATTTGATGGCGATGATCAGCGCCGGGCAGTTCCGCGAAGATCTGTACTATCGGCTGAATGTGGTCAATCTGAATCTGCCTCCACTGCGGGAGCGTCGGGAAGACATTCCTCTTCTGGCGCAGCATTTTCTGGAAAAGTTTTCGGAACTGAACCGCAAGTCGATTAAAGGATTCACCCCGCAGACCATGGATCACCTGATTCGTTATGACTGGCCCGGAAATGTCCGGGAGCTGATGAATACCGTTGAAAGGGGCGTTGTGCTGTGCCGGGGAGACTATCTGGATGATCAGGTGCTTCCCATGCTGCCGCCGGTCAACGGCCGGGCATCGCTGCCGGAGATGGCTGGGATCGTCAGCGGCGATATATCCCTGGATGCTGTCGAGAAAGCGGCCATTCTCAAGGCGCTGGAGGCTGCCGGCGGCAATAAAAGCCAGACGGCCAGACAATTGGGAATCACCCGAAAAACCCTGCACAAAAAACTGAAAGAATATGGAGTAATGCCCCAATGACATCTGCGACTCATTATCTGTTTCGTTGCCCTTCTTGCGGTATCCGCAACCGGATATCGGCGGTCCATGCCGGTCAGACCGGTAAATGCGGCAAATGTGGCGGACGGCTGAACACCGGCGAACTGTTTCTGCAGCAGCCGCTCATGGTTACTGACGCCAATTTTGAAGAAAAAGTGCTGCGTGCGCCGCTTCCTGTGCTGCTGGATTGCTGGGCGCCCTGGTGCGGCGCCTGTAAAATCGTCTCTCCAGTGATTTCCGAGCTGGCTGCGGAATTCAAAGGGATATTCCGGATCGGAAAGCTGAATGTGGACGCCAATCCTGCAACCGCCGCCCGATTCGATACCCGAAGTATTCCCACCCTGCTGATTTTTGACAACGGACATTTGAAAGATACGCTGGTGGGCGCTATACCCAAACCCCAGATCATTCAACGAATGAAGGAATATTTGCCATGACATCGCGTCGTTATATACAGTTTTTGGGCTTTTGGATATTTTTGGCGGCGGTTGTCCTGATCCTTCCCGCCAGTGTTTATGCCGCGAAACTTCAGGTGGTTGCCAGTATTTTTCCGATTTCGGATATGGCCAGGCAGGTGGGCGGGCCGTTTGTGGATGTGACCACTCTGGTGCCGCCCGGTGCCAGTCCGCATACATTTGAACTCAAACCGGGACAGGTCAAGGCCTTCAGCAACGCCAGGGTGTTTCTCATGATCGGTGCGGGGCTGGAATTCTGGGCCGATTCACTGATCCATGCGTCCGGACAGCATCTGACCACGGTGGTGCTGTCTGACGGAATGCACCTGATGACGTCTGTAGATCCCGATGCCGCCGAGCATCCGACGCCACCGGTTAAACCGGGAGGTGCGGCGTCCGCGCCCACGGATGCGCATGCCGATCTGACGGCCAATCCTCATGTGTGGCTCGATCCGAAACTGGCGGAAATCATGGTGCGCCGGATATCCCAGGCGTTTTCTGCGGCAGATCCCCCTCATGCTGCAGATTATGAGAAGCAGACCCAGGCTTATCTGGCCAAGCTGTCGGCGCTGGACAGCCATATCCGAGAGGCTGTCAGCCGCTTTAAGATCAAACAGTTTATTTCATTTCATCCCTCGTGGGACTATTTTGCCGCCCGTTATGGTCTGACATCCGACGGCGTTATCGAAAAAACTCCCGGCAGAAACCCGACGCCCAGGGAAATCACCGATATCGTTGACATCATCAAATCCCATAAAATCCGGGCGGTTTTTGCCGAGCCTCAACTCAATCCCAGGGTCGCAGATGTCATTGCCAGAGAATCCGGGGTGAAGGTTCTGCTCCTCGATCCCCTGGGAGAGTCGACGATTCCCGGACGTGACAGCTATATCGCTCTTATGCTCTATAACCTGCGCCATATGAAGGAGGCCATGGAGTGACAGTTGCAGCGCTTCAATCCTCCGGACCGCCGGACCCTTCGACGCCCGATATTTCTCCGGATGCGCAGCTTCTGGTGGATATGTCGGACGTGTGGGTGAAATTCGATGGCAAATGGGTGCTCAAATCCATTTATCTGAAATGCTTCCAGGGAGAAATTCTGGGGATTGTCGGACCGAACGGCGGCGGAAAGTCCACTCTGTTGAAGGTCGTTCTGGGGCTGATTCAGCCGGATAAGGGGGCGGCGCGGCTTTTCGGCCAGAAACCCGGGAAGCAGAGCCGGCTGAACGTCGGCTATCTGCCTCAGGTGTCTCATGCCGAACGCTCTTTTCCCGTGACGGTTCTCGATGTCGTACTGATGGGGCTATATCAGCAACTGGGAATTTTTTCCCGGGTGCGTACCGCTCATCGTCAAAAAGCACTTGAACAGCTCGACCGGGTGGGTATGAAAGAGCATGCCGCCAAACCGTTCGGTAAGCTTTCCGGAGGGCAGCAGCAACGGGTTCAGATCGCCAGAGCGCTGGTGTCCAGCCCCAGGCTGCTGGTTCTGGATGAGCCTTCCACCGGTGTGGACAGTGTGGGACAGGAGGATTTTTATGAACTGCTGGCCAGTTTGAGAGACAACCAGCGGATATCCGTGATCATGGTGTCACATGACATCGGTGTGGTGACCACCTATGCAGACCGGGTGGCCTGCCTGAATCGTGAGATTCACTATCATGGCGATACCGGCCCTTGGGCGGAAACCGACGCCTACCAGAAAGTGTTTGGGAAAAACCTGAAGGTCATGGTGCATGACGCCCGGTGCATTTCCTGCATGATGAGGCATGCCCACCATGATTGAATGGATTCATCTGGAGTTTATGAAAAATGCGCTGGCGGCAGGTATGATGCTCAGCGTCGTGCTGGCGGTGGTGTCCTGTTTTGTCGTGCTGCGGCGGTTTTCATTTATCGGCGTCGGTGTGGCGCATTCCGCATTCGGGGGTGTGGCGCTGGGTGCTTTGCTGGGCATATCGCCGACACTGTCGGCCATTGTTTTCGCTGTCGCCGTCGCCAATGCCATTGGTGTGGTCGGCAATCAGAAACGCCTGAGCGCCGATACGGCGATCGGTATTTTCTTTTCTCTGGCCATGGCTCTGGGCGTGATATTTATCGGCATGTCCAATTCTTACAACGTGGACCTTTTTGGATATCTTTTTGGTAATATCCTTGCCATCACCCATCAGGATCTGCGAGTCATTGCGTTGCTGGGCGGTTTGGTGCTGGTATCCATCTGGATATTTTTCAAGGAATTCATGTTCGTTGCATTCGACAGCGAAGTGGCGCATGTCAGCGGCATTCCTGTGAGGTTTCTGGATCATTTTTTTCTGAGCATTCTGTCTCTGACGGTGGTGATCAGCATGAAAGTGGTGGGCATTATTCTGGTGTCTGCGCTGCTGGTAATTCCCGGTGCAGCGGCTGCACAGATCACTGACCGGTATGTCCCCATGTTTGCTGTGGCGGTCGCCGTCGCCCTTGTATCCACGGTGGGCGGTCTGTGGATTTCCTACTACGCGAATCTGGCTTCCGGCGCCACGATCGTTACCCTGGCATCACTGCTTTTTTTTATATCTTTTGGTATTGGAAAACTGAAGAAGTGACACACAGAAAGGGTTAAGGCGGCCAGCCCAAGGTATATCTATCTGGCCGCACATTCATGAATGGCTGTGGAAAATCCGGATTAAAACATTTTTTCGACCGGACGTCTTTCCGGCACATACGCACGGGGAATTTCGCCCTCTTTCCATTCTTTGGATACATACAGGTTGCAGTAACAGCTTCCGAATTCCGCGACATCCTCGGCGCGGTAGGTGCAGGGGCAGATAATATCGCGGTCTTTTTCGATGTTTCCCGCAGCCAGCCGGCATGGGCACACCATATAGCCGTAGCGTTCCTTGTTGGTTAAAAGCGCACTCATAAGATCCGCCACCCGCTGGGTATCATCGCTGAAATAATAGCCTTTGGGCTCCTGAACCTTTTTGAGCATTTCATACAGAGCTTCCGGAGTCATTGAATGCCCAGCGCCTCCTTGATTTCC
>DAIEFO010000148.1 GCA_027325475.1 Desulfobacteraceae bacterium
GCACTCAAGGGACGTATCAATGACTATGCAGGAATGCTTTCTCCGCAGGCATCGGCTAAGATTGAAGCGGAACTCAAATCGCTTGAGCAGACGGATTCGACCCAGATTGTTATCCTGACGGTTCCCTCCCTGGACGGCGAACCCATGGAATCTTTTTCGATGCGGGTTGCCGAAGCCTGGAAAATCGGCATGAAATCAACAGATAACGGGGCCATCCTGGTCATCGCCAAAAATGACCGGAAAATGCGGATTGAAGTCGGCTATGGGCTTGAAGGCCGATTGACCGATCTTGTTTCCGGCCAGATTATTCGAAACATCATTGTCCCCGAGTTCAAATCCGGCAATTTTGACGCGGGAATCATCAATGGCGTCCAAGCCATGATAGCGGCTGTAAAGGGAGAATACAAGGCTCCAGCAAGCAGACGGCAAACATCCCGTGGAAACCACTCGGCAGCCCTCTTCCCCGTTTTGTTTATTGCTTTCATGGCACTTGGACAGGTTGGACGCACAAACCGGATATTCGGAGCGCTTGCAGGCGCCGTACTTCTGCCGGTAATAGCGGCTACGGTTTTTTCCGCCGGATTGTTCCTGATTATCGTTTTAATCCCCATCGGTTTTATTGCAGGTATTCTTCTGGCCATTCTGTTTCCTTTTTCCGGCGGCGGTTTTCCTCCGGGTGGCGGATATTGGGGCGGCGGCGGTTTCTCAGGGGGAGGCGGTGGCAGCGGTTTTGGCGGTTTTTCAGGGGGAGGTGGTGGTTTTGGCGGCGGCGGTGCATCGGGTGGCTGGTAGAGCCATATTCTTTTTCACTCGCGATAGAGACGAACGGCCTTTTAGCAAGTCGATTTTACGAGGTCGTAAATACAGACTATGTTGCATTCCGGAGCTTCAATGAAACATTTGACTCAGAATTTTTTGACGGAAAATGACAGACAGAAAGTACGCGCAGCAGTCAAAGACGCGGAAAAGCACACCTCCGGTCAAATCGTCCCCATGATTGTATCTGCCAGTTATCACTATCCCATGGCGGATGTGACGGGAGCCTCCGCCATGTCTTTCCTCATCGCTGTTTTTCTTACAGATTATGTATGTCACCTGATGTGGATGGACGCTCACGACATGTGGGTATTCATCGTTCTGTTTACGGTTTTGTTCGCTGTATTTCATGCAGCCATTCACCGGATTGTTCCTTTAAAGCGGCTGTTTCTCTCAAAACGGGAAATAAATGAGGAAGTCCGGGAAAACGCCATTGCTTCTTTTTATCGCGAAGGACTCCACAGAACCCGGCATGAAACCGGCATATTGATATTCATCTCCATTCTAGAACGCAAAGTCTGGATATTGGCAGACAGAGGCATCCACGAAAAAGTTGACGAAAGCACATGGAAAGAAATTGTAACCCTGATCCGCAATGGCATCCTGGAAAAACGTCAAGCCGATGCACTCTGCGACGCCATAAAGAAAATCGGTCAAATTCTTGAAGCGCATTTTCCCGCACGTAAGGGGGATACCGATGAACTGACCGATCTCATTGTAGAAGAGTGAGGAACCCTCAAAAAGGCAATTCTCAAATGAATTAATGACTTCCATGCCTGCAAGGAGTGTTACCATGAATGCCGTTTACGATTTGAGTCAAATAACTCTGGCGCTGAAATCCGACGAAAAGGTTATCGCATTTACCGGATTTACCATCCGCCAGGAACCGCAGCCCGCCGGAGAAGGCGTCCTCAAGATATCCTCTTTTACCCGCACGGACTGGAGCGGATATCTGACACTTACCTTCATCATCGATACGGACAGCGCCCCCAGTATTCGAGACAGCCTGTCCGGCGTTTTTGCCGGAATCAATGAAACCGCCGTACGCCGTTTTTTTACCGGGCCTTTTGAAACCGTGTTGCGGTGCCCGATGGATTCCCTGTCCAAATCCGGCAAATGGTATTTTGAAGAAATCAATATCTACTTCAAAGCGTTGAAAGGCAAGGAGCGCGCCATTACTGAACAGCAGCTGCTCCCCGCTCTCGAAAAAATGCTGCCGTTTCGTTTCGAACCCGTCGAATGGTGGGATCAGCATCCGTTAAAGCCTCAAAGCGTCCCTCGAACTGGAACGCCGGCAACAACAAGTTCATTGAAAGACTCGATTCTCAACTGGTTTCGCTCCCTCTGACAGATCGCATAATGATATGAAATGCTTTCAAAATATCATGAACCCAATTACAGGAGCAGCGGTTTCAACAAATCACCTGTCTCTCAAAATACGGACGGAGAATGCGCCTCGTAAAAGAAGTGATGTGGTCAGTTTCGTATGGTGTGTCGTCGTCGCCCTGACGATGTTGGCAATGTCGCCCGGTGCTGCCGTGGCGAGTTCAGACCTGGAAGTATCCGGGGCATCTGCATCGCCATGGTCGGTCGAACTTAAAACCCGATACTTTTTCAACAGCCATACCTCCTATGAATTCGGCAACCCTTTTCCCCCCAATCAGGCGCCGTTGAGCCGTCTGGAATTCCCGCTGGACTCCTGGTGGGTTGGTGGAGAGGCCAGGCGCAGGTTTTCCAGATTTTCACTGGGCCTTGAAGTCCTTCGGAACGTAACTATCGAAACCGGCGGCGCCATGAAGGATTCCGATTGGGATGATGAAAATAACCCGAATGTCCTGACCATATACTCGGAATCCGGTTGCCGTCTGGAGCCCAGTTATAACGTCCGGGGCGATATGGATTTCAATATTGCCGATCAGATAGGCCTGCCGGACTGGATGGAACTGAGACCGCTCGCGGGAATCCGGTGGCAGCGCTTCACCCTGGTTACCCATGACGGCCTTCAGACATATCCGACAGGAAGTGCTGAACCTATTCCCCTGCCGGGGGATGGCATTCATTTCGAACAAACCTACTGGCAATATTTAGTGGGAATGCGGTCGGCCTGCGACCTGGGAGATTTCTCGATACTGCCGCAACTGAAATTGCTGTTTCAGATAGACTGGGCCTATGTTCAGGGATACAACGAGGATCACCATCTGCTGCGTGCAGGCAACCGCATCACCACCGAAACCACCCGCGGCGATGCCTGGCATTCATCGGTTGGGCTGAAATGGCGCATTGCCAGAAACCTCGATGCCGGCATCGAAGCTGATTATCTCAATATTCAGACGACAGGTTCACATCGCTTGACAAATGATATGTTCGGACTCGATATGAATGTTGATAATGGGGTCAGGGCGTGGTCTGAACAACGAAGTCTGTCATTCACTCTGGAGTATTCTTTCTGAGGCCGCCATCTTTAAGTTCTACCCGCCTTCTCTCGCCGAGGGAAGGCGGATAACCCGTTTTCACTGCCCCGGGAAAAACGTATAGCTCACCCAGATCAGAACGATCAGCAGCAATACCCCGATACCAATGCTCCAGCCGATAAGTTTTTTTTCGACGGGAAGCAGCGGTTCATATTCCATTTTCTTGATTTCATCGGCAATGCGCACATTTTCCGTTGTCATAAGCATTCTCCTGTGTTGGGGGCAACAATGATCAGTAATATTACGCCAGAGGCGGTTTGACGCCATGAAAGAAAATCCACGATATCAGCAGCCCCACCCAGATAATGAATCCAAACAGACACAGCACGTAGATGGCCGCCAGCTTGCCAATACCTTCTTCCCAGAGTTTCTTGAAATTAGACACAACCCCGATGGTGAAAAACGTCATTGCAAAAAACAGTTGCCTGAACACATTGGCTTCACTCGTAGCGGCTTTGGCAGGCGCAAGAAGCTGTGAATGCCAGATGCACAGAAGCAGCAGAAAAAGAAATGTCAGCACATATCCAATCACGAATTTTGGGAAACGCTCCCAGATTTGTCCCGGACGAAATCTTTCACCCGGCTTACATTCGATGAACGAACACCAGATAAACGCCAGCACAAAGGCCCATATACCGATGAAAACATCAATGAAAATTTTCACGGTGGTGGATGTCATCAGAATCCAGCCGTCTTTATAATTGACGCCGTCCATGGCGAGCGCCTTGGCCCTGATGAGAGACTCCATGATAGCGCCGCTGGCGACAGCCGCGCCGTCCGTTTTTACAGCAAGCCCCATCCAGGCGCCGGCGACCATCGGTTCCCTGTACAGAAAATGTTGCCCGATAAATGGCAGCACCAGAAGCTCCACAACAGCGAAGACCACAACGAGAGATGACACCATGATGGGAATCACGGGTCTGGCTTTGATGGCGCCTCCGGTTGCGATGGCGGCGGACACGCCGCAGATGGAAATTCCGGATGCCAGCGGCGCCGCCCACTCGCGGCTGAATCCGAAATATCGCCGCGCGATGTAATACACCACCGCCCAGTAGATCAGATACGCTTCAACAATGGCGCACAGCCCCCGGAACATGACTGCCGACGCTAAAGAAAGCGCATCCACGGCCTGAACTCCAAGCGCTCCGCCAAGAATCACGATTGCCGTTTTGATATACCATTCCGGACGGATCGCCTCCTGAATCTTCCGGCCAAAACCGGTGAAAAAGTTTCCGACCACCAGACCCGCTATCAGCGCAATGATAAATCCGGACTCTCCCGTAAGATTCAGCGACCAGGTGATGCCGAATTTTTTGAATGTGTTCGGTGTTGCGGCAATGTGCGCATAAAACCCGATCAGCAGCGAAATATAGCTGATGACAAATATCACGATAAAACCCATGGCGTATTTTTTGACATCATACCCCAGAATTTTTGCGCCGGCTGTCATCACAACGAGTAAAAACAGAAAAGTCAGAAAAATTGAAGTGAGAGGTGCAACGCCCGCAAAATCGGCCGACACGGGCGACACGGCTTTCGACAGATTTGTCCACACGGAGATATTGGCCGCCCATCCCAGAATATCGATACCGGCCAATTTGCCAATGGAAAGAACGAATAAAAAAAGACCTATCCACAACGCCATCCAGTCTTCACTTTTTAAAATATACTTATCGTTGTCCACACGACACCTCCTGTTTCATGAATGAATACCCGCCATCTCACAGAATTTGTTGAGTGAATCATCACCTCCTCTATCGTTTAAAATGGTTTTATCGAAATCAGACATGCCGCCTTGTCATCCGCTCTTGGGCATGTTGCGGAAGTTCAGCGATACAATGCGTTATTTTCTTACCGAAACCGGAATCGGCATCAGACCGCCCCCCGGAATGACCATCGGACCCGGCGTCTGGACAAGGCCGCGGGTCAACCACCCGGACCTGGATGCGCTCAACAAGCCCCACGAAGATATCCAGAACAGCCCGAATGCTGAAAAAAAAGCGTAAGGCATGGCCCAGAGCCATCCGAACCAGCTTTTGTAACGGATCTGATAGATAACGGCCGGCAGTATGGAAGACAGGAGGCAGCCGATTCCCATGAGCCACATCGTCTCGAAAACATCCGCAAACAGGTTGGCGATGATATTGACCTTCAGCGCTTCCCCCATGACCATCCAAAATAATTGAAGAAATCCGAAAAACCGAATATAGCCACCACCGCTATCGCCGCTGCGGAAACGCCGGAACAAAAAGGTTGCCATGACAAGGCTCTCCCGGACATTGCTGCGCGCCCATCGCAGCAGCATCCGGCGCAACCCGCCGTAAGTGTGGGGCATTTTGGTCAGAACGACAGCGTCCCGCTGATAGACAACCCGGTAGCCGTTTCCGATGACGCAGTTGGTCAGCGCCCGATCCTCACCGATCATGGCCTGGGTTCCCATGAAGGTCTGACGGGACCATTTCGGTAAATACCGGCGGATTACGGAGGCCCGATAGGCCGACAACGCGCCCGGCGTGCAGAACACGCCGCCATAAACACTCTGCGCGGATCGGATGAAATCGAACGACATGGTAAAATTCACGTCCATCATCTTCGGAATGGCCCCGTCGTCGGAATTGAGAATCCGCACATTGCCGGCCGCAGCGCCCACACAGGCATCGGCGACAAACGGGCTGACCAAATGACGTAAGGTATGCGGCAGCACTTCGGAATCTGAATCGATGGTGATCCAG
>DAIEFO010000149.1 GCA_027325475.1 Desulfobacteraceae bacterium
ACCGTTCAATATAATATTGAGGACTCTCATAGGGTTGTCCTTTAGCGTGTGATACATGATGACCCATAACTACGGTTTATCACATGATTTTGACGCTTCTGAATTTACAGTTCTTGTAACACTCCATACATTTAATACACAAAGACTGATCTATCACGTGTACTTTCTTCTTCTCTCCACTGATAGCCTTTACCGGGCATTTTGATTTACACAAGCCGCATCCAGTACAGATATCAGGGTCAATTTCGTAATGGAATAACTTTTTGCACACCCCGGCAGGACATTTCTTATCCCGAATGTGGGCTTCATACTCTTCCCTAAAATAACGGATTGTCGATAACACCGGATTGGCAGCGGATGTCCCCAGGCCGCAGAGTGAAAAATTATTGGTAAATTTTCCAATTTCCTCTAGAAGTTCGATATCTCCTTCCCTGCCATCCCCCTGGGTGATTCTATCCAGAATTTCCTTCATGCGTGTCAAGCCTTCCCGACAAGGCGTACACTGACCACAGGACTCTTCAACCAGGAAATTGACAAAGTATCTGGCAACCTCCACCATACAGGTATCCTCATCCATGACAATCATGCCGCCAGAGCCCATGATAGAGCCCACTTCGGCCAGTTTGCCATAACCCACATTGATATCAGGAATCTTATGAGGAATCGGAATACACCCGCCAGAGGGGCCGCCTGTCTGGACACCTTTCAGCGCACGTTTGTTCGGGACACCGCCTCCAATACCAAACACGATTTCCATCAGCGAAATCCCCATCGGAACTTCCACCAGCCCGATGTTAAACACATTTCCCGTCAAGGCAAAGACTTTTGTGCCGGAAGAACGCTCGGTGCCATATGATTTATACCAATTTCCACCATTGGCAACAATGGATGGAATGTTGGCATATGTCTCCACATTGTTGAGGTTGGAAGGACTGTCACGGAACCCTTTCTCTACTGATCGGATGTATTTGGGCCTTGGTCTGCCCACCTTACCTTCAAGAGATGCCATCAGTGCCGATGATTCACCACATATAAATGCCCCGGCGCCTGTGGATATCGTCACTTTGAAATCAAAGCCGGTACCCATGATATTTTCCCCGAGAAGCCCCAATGCCTCTGCCTGACGTATGGCTGTCGTCAGCGTTTTAACAGCCAGAGGATACTCCGCGCGTACATACATATACCCACGATGTGACCCTACCGCATAAGCGCAGATAGCCATCCCTTCCAGGACACTGTGCGGATCGCCCTCAAGCAGCGATCTGTCCATAAACGCACCGGGATCGCCTTCATCCGCATTGCAGATGACATACCTAACCCCCTCCTGCTTTGCACAGGACTCCCATTTCAACCCTGTAGGAAAACCAGCGCCTCCGCGCCCTCTAAGCTTGGAATTACTCACCTCGTCAATCACCTGCTGAGGCGTCATCTGGGTCAGCGCTTTCGCCAGCGCCGCATACCCATTCCGGATGATGGAATCATCAATTTCCGTCGGGTTGACTCTGCCGATGTTTTTTAACACCAGCCGTGTCTGTTTGGCATAGTAAGGAATTTCGCTGGCTTTGGTGATACTTTCCTTGGCGTTGGCAGATTTGTACTGAAGGCGTTTGATAAGTTCATTATTAAGTACCGTTTTTTCGACGATCTCCTGAACATCATTGACCGTTACCCTCTGATAAAAGATATCCTGAGGTTCAATGATCACCAGCGGCCCTCGTGAACAAAAACCATGACACCCCGTGGGTTTGATCATCGGCGCCACTTTTCCATCCCAAGCGGATCCGGCAAGTATCTCCCTGAATTTTTCTACAACATCAACACTGCCGGCTGCCTGACAGCCAGTGCCACAACAAACATATATCATCGGTGCGTTCGGATCATACTTGGCCTGAAGTTTCTGACGATATTCCGCCAGAGCTTCTGTACTCATTATTTTTGTCACTTCGGAGGGGGTAAGTGCGGTTTGAGTTGCTTCGATCATATCTTCATTCCCTTATTCCGCATCCAGACGATCCATGAAATCGTTCAGCGTGGCTATAGTTGCCTTGGGGTAATATTTCTCGTCCATAACCGCAACCGGAGCTACAGCACATGCACCGACGCAGTTAACTGTTTCCAGTGTCAATTTTAAATCCTGAGTTGTTTTGCCCGGCTCTATTCCCATGCGTTCCGCAATATGTCTGACCATGCCGCCACTGCCTCTCAGATGACATGCAGTTCCTGTACAGATGGTGAGAATATGCTTGCCCTTGGGTTCAAGGCTGAAAGACGCATAAAACGTCGCCACTTCATAAATTTTAGTAAGAGGAACGTCTATCACCTGGGACAAATACTTCAAGGCAGCTTCCGGTAAAAAGCGGTACACTCGCTGTATTGCCTGCATCATCATAATCATGGTCTCTTTGTTTCCACCATAATCATCACGAATGATCTTATCCAGTTGATTGTAGTCAATCTCGATTTCCCTGCACTCAATCTCCTGGCACACACACGCTGTCCCCGACATTCATTCCTCCTTAAACTTGATGGTAATCCCTCCACGGGCCATTTTCATGATCGTGCCACACCCATGGCCATTGATTGACTTCAACGCCCATCAATCCGTATCTGTATCAGCCCCATCCAGTTCCCTGAAACTGAGACACCCCGTCGTGCAAACAGTCACGCAGGCCGGCTTCAAACCCTGATCCACCCGGTCTTTGCAATAATCACATTTAACGACCTTCTGAGCTTCAGGATTCCACTGAACGGCTCCCCACGGACATGCCACCATACATGCCTTACATCCGATACAGCGATCGAAATCTATGAATACAATTCCGTCAGACTCACGCTTCTGCATAGCTCCTGTTGGACAGGCCGCCACGCAAGCCGGATTCTCACAATGGAAGCAGGACATGTAAACATAAGATTCACGGGGTATCCCGGTCTGTTGTTGTTTACCCAACACAACTATTTCACAAAGCCGAGGGCCCGGTGAAAGCTGCTTGTTCTGCAGACAATAGACTTCACAGCTCAGACAGCCGATACAGCGTTCCTTATCTTGGATAATTGCGTACTTATTCTTCATGGGATCCTTCCGGGTATGCCTTTTTTCGCGATGTTAGCAGTCCGAAAATTTATAACGGATAAAACCTGCCGGTCACAATGAAGTTTTCAAAAACAACGCATTGCATCACAACGTTCGCGACCGCTCTTCGCAACACGCCTGTCTCCTGTCTTTTCCCCGTTCTGATGACGGAATATACCTTACGGAATCACGGAAGCATATTACTTCCGCCACTCGCTATCTTGCCAGTGATTACAAAACGTCGCTGAAAACCATCTGATCAAATGGCAGCAGCGCGTATAACGACTGACGATTCTTTTCTTTTATTAGCGGATGAAACCCCAGATCATCGGGAAGCAGCAGTGGTTTCAGATTTGGATGGCCATCAAATATCACTCCAAAAAAATCATAACATTCACGTTCATGCCAGTCCGCCCCGCTGTATATGGCAACTATTGAAGGGACCATCGGATTCTCATGGGATGTCAGCACTCGAACCGCAATGCGTTCTGATCTGTCCAGCCTGTCAAAATGATAGACAACCAGAATTCCCTCCTGAACATCAACCCCCGAAATATCTTCAAGGATATATCCGCTTTCACGGAGTCGCTTCACCGCTTCAAGCAACTTTTCAGAAGATATAAAAATCCCGGCGCAACACCCGGTCCGCATATAGTTTGAACCTGCCAGCCCAAGGGTTTCAAGTTCGGACAGGACTTCCGGAATTGAATGTCGTTTATCTTGTGTTTTCATATCCGCTTATGTTCTTTAGGTTCTGGCCACCAACGCCGGCCTGTCATTTTCTTCTGAATCTCAAAAAGCCCTTCCAGCAACCCTTCCGGTCTCGGTGGACAGCCAGGCACATAAACATCCACAGGAACAAGATGATCTACACCTTCTACAATTCCATATTGCCCCTCGAACTTGAATGGACCGCCGGATATGGCGCAGTTTCCCAGCGCCATGACCCATTTTGGCGCTGGCATCTGTTCATAGAGACGCACCAACGTGGGTGCCATTTTTTTTGTAACCGTCCCTGCCACTATCATCAAATCTGACTGCCGCGGAGACGGCCTGAATACTTCCGCACCAAATCTGGAAATATCAAACCGCGCCATACCCACCGCCATCATCTCTATGGCGCAACACGCTATACCAAACGTCATGGGCCATAAAGACATCGCCCGGCATAAGTCCACAATCTGCTGAACCGGCTGAATCTGAATCAGCGGCGGATCCGTTTCCGCCGCAGCCTGTCTCAGAAGGATATCCTTCTCGGCCATGTAAACACTCCTTTACGCCAGAAATAAATAACCGCCAGCCCCAGAACACCCACAAACACCACAAGTTCCCAGAAAAGCGTCCAGCCAGGGGTATTGGTATAGATGACGGATACCGGAAACAGGTACAGAACGTCCACGTCGAAAGCTATGAATAGCAGCGCATAAAAATAATAGTTGATACCAAAATTCACACGCGCCGATCCCAACGGATTAATACCGCATTCGTATGGAAGCGATAATTCCTGAGCTTTGTTTTTGGGATATAAAAAAATAGAAAGGACAAGGGGAAGAGCACCGAACGCCAGTCCGGCAAACAGGAAAAGTAAAATTGCAAAATTCAACCAGTCAAACTGCATGAGTTTCTCGCCTCTGTTTGTTTGGAAGAAGATTTCTGAATAACAAACTGTGTCCGTTTACACTGTGCCGACCATCATGTCAAGAGCAAATGATTGTCATATTTTTAATAAACACTTGTTCTTTACAGCCACTGAAGCGTTTAAAAAATAGCGTATATCAACCATCTGAAACATAAAAAATAGCGTATATTATTAGATTGTTATATTTAAAAATTTTTATGTTATTTTTCTGGTAACACAGTTCTGTTTCTGAATAAATTTCTATCATAATATTATTAATTTTTTTAAATTACTTGCATTCATATTTTTAAGTTGCGTTAATAAATTTATACCATATACATTATACCTTGCTGTGAATCATCACGAAAAGCTGGAATTTGACGGCATTTTCCCATTCTGATATAAGTTTCCAACAAATACTTTGAGCGGCTTCAATTTGCGTTTTCTATAACTTCTACGGTAATTTCATGAAACCCAATGTCCATTTTACAATTGCAGACCTTCAGCAAAAATGGCTTGACGGTCTTATGATCTCAGAAGAGGCTGTTTCCCGGAATGCGGACACATACCGGGAGATAAAAAAATTGTTGAATATTATCAACAGTGAGCCGGTAGATATCGGCGACTACTATCGAATTGCGTCTGAGCTGGGAGAAATGCTTCATACCCTGGCAAATGACAAGAGAGAGGTCATTTTTCGGCATTTTGCGGAGAGAATCGATCCTAGGAAAAATGCGGATGTGCGGAGCTTCCGATTTGAATGTATAGACCTTTCCAAACAGCTTAGCGACCTTGAACAATGGCGTCGCAATCGGCGTCAGCTTAGAATTGTCCGATCGACGCCACAATCATCGGGCCGTCCTCTGCGCCGCACAATCTGACGCGTCATATCATCATTTTTTTTTCAAAACCAGTTCGTATGATTTTACTCTTATGGCCGGATGATAAGACTGCTTGGCTTTGGCAAGCCCGGGAATACCCATGTCACTTTCCTTATTGATGAACGGATATCTCTCAAACAGCAGACGAGCGCACTGATTGTCAAAATATTGATACAAGCCCTTATATCTCGAAAAAGCTTTTTCAAAATGCAACACGCCGATATCGTCCGTCAGATGAGCGCCAATGCCAAATGCGCTGACGTTCCCATCGATCCGCAGCAGAATTCCCTTCACAGAAAACATTTCGATATGGCGAATCGTATTCAAGGCAGCCTGACGCTCGCATGCCAGTTCATCATATTCATTCTTGTCACATTGACGTTCTTTACACCATTCATCCAGAAAGTGGATACATTCAGCCGCCGATT
>DAIEFO010000014.1:0-4653 GCA_027325475.1 Desulfobacteraceae bacterium
GCCGCAATAAACGAAAGGGCTTTGGCGCCCTGATCCGGCGCTGCATCCAGAGGCCCGAAACATCCCCTGCAGGGCATGTTGGCGGAAATACACCGGGACTGACACCCTCCGCGCGTGGCAGGCCCCAGGCACAGGATACCCTGCCGGAGAAAACACACGGACGGATCCCAGCGATTTTCATGGAATCGTTTGAATTCAGGAATCCGCATACGATCTGAAGGCAGCGTATCGCGACGGGGGCAAAAGTGGCATAACGCCTGGGCTTCTGCCAAAACCCGGCCTTTATCCGGCAGCGTGTTGTCGAGAATGTGCGTCAATGCCTTTCCGATAAGCTCCGGCGGGGGCGGGCAACCGGGGATATAATAATCCACGGGAATAACCCGATCCAAAGGATAAACCCGTTTCAGCCGGCGGGGAAGACCGGCGAACGACGATGGCGGCCCGCCGGGAAGAACGCCGTCCGGATTGTCTGCGGTATCGCTGCCGGCATAGGCGCGGCGCAGAATATCTTCCGGACGGTGCAGATTGGCAAGACCGATAACGCCGCCAATCTGTGCGCAGGCGCCGTTGGCGATAATGAGCCGGGACTTCCGGCGCAGCAGCCGGGCCATATGGACATGATCTTCCTGCTGAATCGCGCCATTGATCAGACTTGCCAGGATAGCCCCGTCCGGAAGCGCTGACAGGTCGGCGTACCTGGCATCCATGGCAGCCGGCCAGAAAATGATATCAACGGACTGCGCCAGCGCCAGCAGATATTCCGCCATATCCAGCACCGCTTCGTCGCATCCGCCGCAACCGGCGCACCAGTACAGGGCGATTTTGGGCTTGCTCATGACGTCTCTCCGGCAATCGGAACGATATGAACATCGTGCTGCGGAAACGGCATTTCTATCCGGCGCTCCCGGAAAAGGCGTTCGATATCGAACCGTATCTGGGTTTCGATGCGCGACATGTGATCCACCAGCGTCCAGACCCTGAGCTTGAAAATCAGAGCGCTGTCGCCGAAATCGGCAAAGAGAACATCCGGGGCGGGCTCTGTCAGCACCCACTGCGTTTTCCGGGCAATTTCAAGAAGGGTGGATGAAACAAGCGCCGTATCGGAACCATACGCCACACCGACGCTGATTATCCGGCGGATCCGGTGGTCCTTGAAACTCCAGTTGATTACCTTGTTGCTGATGAATTCGGAATTGGGGATGATCAGCGATGCATTGTCATACGTCTGCACCAGCGTCGATCGAACATTGATTTTCTGAACAACGCCCCAGACCCCGTTGATTTCAACCGCATCTCCGATCTGAATGGGCCTTTCAAAGAGCAGGATGATACCACTGATAAAATTATTGAAAATATTCTGGATTCCGAAGCCAAGTCCGATACTGAGAGCACCAAAAACCACTGTCAGTGATGTAGAGCTGACCCCAACCACCCGCAGCGAAACGAATATACCCAACGCCCAGAGCAGATACACGGTAATGGCGGATATGGAATCTTTCAAGCCTGGTTCCATACCGCTTCCTGACAGAAATTTTTCCCGCAGCATGCGACGCCACAACCGGGTTGAAAAATGGGTGAGCAGCAGCAGCAGGGCGGCGCAGGCGAACCCAAGAATGCTGAGCCGCAAATCCCCGATCGGAAGCGGATAATTGATCACTTTAAAAAACCCTAAAATGACGGCGTGTTTAGCCCCCCATGCCATCATTACCGCAATGATAACCACCGGGAACCAGGCGGCCCACAACAGCCTCATGGACAACCACTGAAGGGTATGACGGTCAGAAGTATGATGGATTCCCG
The DNA here is from genome assembly GCA_027325475.1 of Desulfobacteraceae bacterium. Lineage (GTDB taxonomy): Bacteria > Desulfobacterota > Desulfobacteria > Desulfobacterales > Desulfatirhabdiaceae > RAAP-1. The sequence continues at coordinate 1,801 of DAIEFO010000014.1, forward strand.
GTTGATGCGAGGCCGCCAATACCTTCTGCCATTCCCGAATCGCCATCATCAGGATGCCCGCCCACCCGCAGACGATCAGGGTGATCCCCCAGGATGTGTACCAGTAAAGCGCCAGATAGCCATAGCCGACAAGCTCCAGAACAGGCCCGAGCCCGGCAATGATGTAGCCAAGCCCCGCCAGAACGGGTTTTAAATGGCGATATTTATCTGAAAGTATCGGCCAGTGGGGTTTGACGGATCTCCAGAAATGGATATACTCCACCAGCAAACCGACGCCAAACAACATGCGCGCCAGCAGAAGGACACTGCCGGCGCCGTCCAGCAGCCACTCCAGGCCCAGATATATCACACCGAAGCACCGGATGGTGCGAAGCCCGAAACACAGCCCCTTCTGAATCCGATCCGGTATGCCCGGCAGCCCTGAGAGTTTCCATGTCCGAACCCCCAGAATTCCCCACTGGGTCAGAAGCCACAGCCACAGGAAACTGTAGATAATTTTCCAGGTGGCAATTTCCACGGATTCTGTCTGAAGGTTGATATACCCTGTCAGAAAAATCGTCGTGCCGGTCAGAATCAGAGATTTGTCCAGAACGCCGAACAGCAGAAAGCGCCAGGGGGTTTTTTCCAGCCGCCAATTGGATTCAGAGCGTCGATACAGTGTTCTGAAACGCAGCAGTCCCCACAAGATACCGATATACGGCACCATCATCAGCAGTATCCGCAACCCCGTTGTATCTTTCAGCGACAGGTACAGGGACTTCCAGAAGTCAGCGGATACCGGCTTCAATATCTTGACAACAATCGTGTGCAGCTCCTCTTTCAACTGCTGTGCATTGAATGCCAGCAGCGGGGATGCGCTGCGCTGAAACAGAGCCGCTTTCTTTTTCAGTTCCACCTGCCGGTTCAGTTTGTCAGCCACATCAGAAAGGGAGTTTTGTGTATCCCCCAGTTGCTGTTTAAGGGTATTATAAATATCCTCTATTTTTTCAATTCGTTTCTGTTTGATATTCAAAAGCGCTATCAGGGTCTGAAGATTTTTTTTCAAGGTAATACTGACCGTATCTGATGCGCCCGATGCGGTGATATCGCTCAACTGCTTTTCGTTAAGGCTGAGCTGATCCTTGGTCTGAGCTGACAACTGGGATAGCTGTCCGATTGTTTCTGAAATATCTTTAAGTTTTCCGGCAATGGCGTCACGCGCATTCAGGGTATCAATCCGGGCCTTTTCCATATCCGCCGCTGTGGTTTGGGGCAGCATGAGGAGATTGCCATATGCGGACAACTGAACATTATAAACATGCAGTTCGGCGATCTGGGATTTCTGCCAGACTTCCGCCTGACTGAGTCTGGCCTTGAGATCCGCATTGCTGGCGGTTTCCGTATTGATGGTGACTTCGATGGATTCTTTATGGCTTTCAATGGCGGCAGCAGGCGCTGTATTGGCCGCCGCCGCATGATCATCCTGAGCTGCAGCGCCTGGCAGGGGCCGAATAAGTCCGGAAACAAGGCAGACGGCGCAAAAGAAAACAACGATCGTGGCTTTTGATGGTGACAGATATGATAAGGGCATAAGAAATCTTTTCATTCCGGTTACAACCCGGCACAACCTCCCTTTGGAAATAGTGTAGTGATTGGACTTTTTACGAAGCAGTCCTTGCTTATTCATGCAGATTTCACCGCAAAAGTCAAACAGTCCTTGTTGTTGTCACAGGCAATATATGTTACAGAAGTGCACATGACAGACACACCTCCAAATTCAAAGTCTGAATTGCCGCCGCTGACGCCATATGACTGGCGGAGCTTCGGTACGCTTCATATCGGAGCCAACGCCATCGGCGCGGCAATCTGCATCTTTTATTTCAATTATCTGGCGCCGGCAGGCGCCTATTTTTCGATTTATACGAACTGCATCATCCCGATTCTGATAGCCGTCTGTCTGATCACGATCGGATTCAGTCTTCAATTCCGGTGGGAAAAGAAACTCATGGCATATCTCCACGCGATTCAAAGCGGCGTCGAGGTGCCGGATACAGTGCGGCTGAACGCTCAACTTCGCATTCTGAATCTGCCGTATATTTCCGCCGGAATTTCTGTGACAATGTGGGCGGTGGCTTCGGTGCTGATGTTTCTGATGCGCTTGACACTGCGCCCCAGGAACGAGATGTTGATGGACGCCATGATACAGTCCTTACGGATATTGAGCGGCACGCTCATTTCCGGTGTCATCACCGGCACCATTATCCTGTTTGTCATGGAAACCCTGTGCCGGAAACTGCGTCCGTATTTTTTCACCGTCGGCAGCATAATCAACACGCCGGGCGCTTATCATCTGAAACTACGAGTCAGGATGCTTATCACCTTTTTTCTGACCAGTATCTTTCCGCTGGGGCTGATGGCGCATCTTTTTTATCACAAGGCAGCCGCCATGGCGCTATCAGATTCTCAGGATGTCATTCAGGGAATGTTCAACCTGACGGCTTTTATATCTGCAATCGGCATTTCAGGCTCCATTGTTTTATCCCGGCATTTCGCCCTCAGTATCGTGGATCCAATCCGTGAGATCGAAAATGCCATGATCCGCGTTGAACAAGGCGATTTAACCGTGTCGGTTCGAGTGCGCTCCAATGATGAGATAGGGCTGATGGCCGAAAATTTCAATAAGATGGTGGAAGTCCTCAGGGAAAGGTACCGGATCCGCCAATCGCTCAACATGGCGATGGAAGTCCAGCAGAACCTTCTGCCCAAAACCATTCCCGAGATCAACGGTATCGATATCAGTGGCGCATGTCATTATTGCGATGAAACCGGCGGCGATTTTTTCGATGTGTATGTACCGGATTTGTCCTGCCCCGA
>DAIEFO010000014.1:4827-16409 GCA_027325475.1 Desulfobacteraceae bacterium
CATGACACTGTTTTACGGTGAGGTGGATCGCGCCGAACTTTGTCTCCGCTGGGTGAATGCGGGGCATGATCCCGCGTTTCTGCTGGAGCCGGATTCCGGAGAAATTCATGAGCTGAAAGGCGTCGGAATGGCACTGGGAGTTATGAGCGAAGCCCCGTATGTTCAATATGAACGACAGATAGCGCCTGGGCAGATACTGGTTATCGGAACAGACGGCATATGGGAGACTCACAATCCGGAGGGGGAGATGTTCGGAAAGGAACGCCTGAAGGCAGTCCTGAGAAATTCCCGGGAAGCATCGGCAGCCCGGATTCAGGAAAACATCATGATGGCTGCCGATCAATTTCGCGGACTATCCGAAACAGAAGACGACAAGACACTGGTTGTCATCAAAATACTGGAAGCAGACACCTGTCATTTTTCACCGTGACACCAGAGACCGGTTAGCGTTCTGAAAAATCCAGTGTTCTTACAGAGAGAGCGTTCCTTCGATGACTTTGTCATCGGGAACATATCCTGCGGCGCCTCCGGAATGCCGAATGACGACATTGCCTTTCAAGGTAATGTTCTTTCCAAAAAACACATTGCCGGAAACAGTCAGGGATTCACATGCCGCCAGCGACGGCGGCCCGAAAGGAAACCGGGCATCAAAAGCATCGATCATGGTGTAATACCGGGGATCCAGATCAACCTGAACCTGCTCCCCAAGCCGTTCCGGATTCGCCTGTAATCCGTCCTGATCGGAGTAGATAAAGCGGTCCGAGCGAATCACAAGGAGTTCATTGCATTTTTTAACCGGATAAAACCGGGACCGGGGCACAACGACCGCGGCAGCACCTTCGACCAGAGAAATAGCAGACCCCATGGCGGTTTCAACCTGATAGATTTCAGGGCTGGCGCTGTCTCTCGGATCCAATGTTTTGGGATTCAGAATCATGGGAAGATGGATGACGCCATACCGGTCAAACACGGCCTTTAACCGCTTCAGATTGATCCAGATATTGTTGGTATTAAAATAACGGTAGCGGGCGATGTCTCTGCTGACCGCTACCTCGTCTTCGGTACACTGCGCGGCTTCCCGCAGTGTCAGATGTCCGTTTTTATGGACGGCCAGATGCCCTCCCTTGATATCCACCGGTTTTCGGATGGAAACTTCCATCATGAACGGCAGCGATTTTTCTGCAAAATATCCCAGCAGTGACGGATCCAGCGTTGCTCCCAGATTGTCCGAATTGGCAATAAACGCATACTGAATGCCATCCGACAGCAACTGATCCAGGATTCCAGATGTGTAGAGCGCCGTATAGATATCGCCGTGTCCCGGTGGATTCCATTCCAGATCGGGCTGGCAGGGCCACTCGGCAGGAGAAAAATCACGGCGCAATATTTTGGGAAACTTGTTCTGAACAAACAGCAGCGGAAGCTGCGCCGGTTGAAGACGTTCGAGCGCCGCCACGGTTTCCGCATGGGTGTTAAAGCTGTTCATAAGCGCCAGCCGCACGCGCTGGTGATCGGCCTGACGCACAATGATTTCAAGAAAAGTCTTGCCGTTTCGGGCGGGAAGAAGAGATTTGGCGCCGGTAAGCCCCATGCTGGTGCCCAGACCGCCGTTCAGAACGATCATAACGGCCTGGGGCATCATTTCCCGGCCAATGTCGGCATAAGGCGCAAATGTCGTGCTGTCGGCAATATCATGGGGTTCCACCGGGCGAATATCCCGGTTGTAGATGAACCCTTTTTCTCCGGTGACAACCTTGTGATAATACCAGGCAAATGTATCCATCACCACCGGCTGAAGTCCGGCGGATGTCATTTTGGCGATAAATGCGGCAAGATGATCAGATTCAGCAGTCAGCATCAGGAAATTCTCCTAAAAAATCGATAACCTGGCGGCCGGGGATGATCCTCCCCGGCAAATCACATCATGAAACGGAATATCATATCCGTTCAATCCATCCCAGTGTATCCGGTGCTTTTCCGTACTGAATATCCGTCAGATAATGGTACATCCGATTGGCGACAGGGCCGACGGTTCCATCTCCGACCGAAATGATCTGGTCTCCGTATTTGAGTTCACCTACCGGAGAGATGACAGCAGCGGTTCCGGAACCAAAAATTTCCTGAAGCTTCCCGGAAGCATGAGCCGCCATGACCTCATCGATGCTGATCCGTCGTTCACTGGTTTTAAGCCCCCAGGAGCGAGAAAGCGCCAGAACGGAATCCCGCGTGATTCCCGGCAGAATGCTGCCGTTTAACGCCGGTGTGACGATTTCGTCATCAATCACAAAAAAGATGTTCATGGCGCCGACTTCCTCAATATATTTCTGCTCGACGCCGTCCAGCCACAATACCTGGGTATAGCCTTTTTTATGGGCGATATCGGCGGCATACAGGCTTGCTGCATAATTCGCAGGCGTCTTGGCTTCACCCAGCCCGCCGCGCACCGCACGCACATGGCCGCGCGTCACCCATATTTTGACAGGATTGAATCCTGCCGCATAATACGCCCCCACCGGAGACAGAATCACGAAATACCGGTAGGTGTTCGATGACCGGACCCCCAGGAACGGATCGGTAGCAACGATGGTCGGACGGATATATAACGATGTTCCCGCCGCGCGGGGAACCCAGTCTTTTTCGATGCGAAGCAGCGCTTTGAGTCCTTCGAGCGCAGCGGCCTCATCCATTTCCGGAATACAGAGCAGATGCGAGGAGCGGTTCAGCCGTTTGAAGTTGGCCTGGGGCCGGAACAACTGAATAGCGCCGGAATCTGTCCGGTACGCTTTCAGCCCTTCAAAAACAGCCTGCCCGTAATGAAGAACCATTGTGGAAGGATCCATCGGAATGGGTCCGTAAGGTTCGATGCGGGAGTTATGCCACCCCTTGTCCGGGTGATAATCCATGTTCAACATGTAATCCGTAAAAAGCGTGCCGAAACCGAGTTTGGTTTCATCCGGCTTTGCTTTTAAACGGTCGGTACTGATGATGGTTGGTTCCATGTGTGCCTCCTCAAATAATCCATCGCAAATGTTGCCCGTCAGGACGGCATCGTAAACAGTCTGATTTCAAGTCTGAAATTACTTAATACCGATTCCGGATTCAGTTTCCAATGACTTTTCCGGTTACCATATGACGGAAATACCAGCGGGTTATAAAACCGCTTATCGACTGATAGCGATTGTTCGAATGAAAATCAAGGGCAATTATGGCAAGAAGACGAAAAATATTCCCTTTCTTTACGGCAAAAGGATCGAGGAAAACCGAAAAGATATGGGGAGATAAAAAAAACCCGTTCCTCATTTTATGGCGAAGGATCGGGTTTTCTCTGTAAATAACGCCGAATACGCTGGCGGCAACAATATGTCAGTGGGACTGATACGCCTTTTTCCAGGGAGCGCGCTGAAGCTCGCTGGTATTGGATAACGCCAGATACAACGTGCCAGCAGCCAGTTCCGCACAATGGAAATGATCTTCCGGCAGGGTTTCAAGATATGCGGCAATCGCTTCAGGAGTAATTTCCCACGCTTTAGCGATGCTTTTTCCTTCAGCAAGAAAAACCACGGTGTTGGCGCAGGCAGTGGTGTTCATGCATCCCGAGGTATGAAACGAAACGGTATTGATAATATCCCCGCTGGTTTTTAAAAATATTTCAATGGTATCTCCACAATCCCCGGTTTTCTTACCATAACCGTCCGGCTGGGACAGTATTTCACAGTGATCCGTTTTAAAGGCCATCTCCAGATATTTCAAAGAATGGCTTTGCCAGAAATCAGATGTTTCTTCACTCATGACGCCTCCATCACCAAAGGAAATTGCAGTCTATGGCTGCTCAAAGTATCCGTGTCTTTTATATCACTCATACCCTGGATCCGGCAAGTATTTCCACCGCCCTGATCTGTGGACAACGGACAGGCAAGTCCAACAGCACCCTTTCCCTTTCCTTTGACGGCAAACAGCGCCCGATCCGCCGATGTGAGAAGACCCGTTAAATCCGCTGCATGCTCAGGAAAAGCAGCGATGCCGTAACTGGCCTGAATTTTCACTCGAAAGCCATAATTTTTCAGATACACCCTGTTTTTTATTCGGGATTGGAGGTGTAACGCTTTTTCAGCAGCCTGAAATTGATTGAAACCTGGCAGGACAATGACAAATTCGTCTCCAGCATAAGCAACCGCATAAGCCGGTTCCGATATGACGTCCTGAATGGTTTCAGCCACCTCCTGAATGGCGTGGCTGCCATTCAGGTGACCATACGTGTCCACCACTTTCTTGAAATTGTCGAGATCCATAAAAATGACCGACAGGGGAGAATGTGCTATTCTGCTGCTTTCAAGCAATCCGTCCAAGGAATTGTACAGGTAACGCCGGTTATGGAGTCCGGTCAGCTCATCCCGCATTGCCTGTTCACGAAACCGCTGCTCACTGAGCAGCAGAGATTCCTCAGCTTCTTTCCGTTGGGTGATGTCCGTCATGGCAATGACAATGCGGGCCAATGTGTCTTCATTGCCCGAAACAATCAGCGATTGTATCAGAACACTTCTTTTGTTTCCCTTTCCCGTCAGAATAGATGTCTCTCTTTCCCGGAAAATTTTGCGTTCGGCGATCAGCGGAAGAATTTCAATCGCAATGCGACGGAATTCCTCGGAACTCCCGAAGAACGGAAAACCGTCTTTCACGTCATCTCTGGTATCAACTTCCATCAGTTTCAGAAAAGCGTCATTAAACTCAACCGTCTTTATCATGCTCATGCAATGCAGCACTTCCCGGGGATTGTCCCGAAGGTACACGTCGAAATCAGTGACTCCGGATGCACGCAGATGATCAAAATATATCATGAGCCGGGAAGCATCCCTTTCTATCAGGGCAACGGGCGTGGAACGAAACAGCAGCCGGTATTTCTCTTCACTTTCGCGAATTGCCGTTTCTTCAGTCTGGATGCACCGCGCTTCAAGGCTTTTCACCTGACGGCGCAATGCCGCCACTTCCGCAAGGAGTTGTTCTCTGGTAATGACCGCATTACTCACAATAGACCTCTTTATGGCAAAAAATAGCAAAGAAAAACTGACTTTTTACGAAGTCGTCAACATTGATGAAAAATTCTGCGCTTCAAAAAGCAATCCTTATGCCACATAAGGCCATATATATGCTGAATTGTCAAACACCGTGTTTTTCATAAATTTTTCCCTCCGTGGGAAAGGGCGGAGGTGGGATATTTTGTATCCGGCACCTTACGGAAATCCATTGAAAATGAATATTAATTATCCAATTTGCCGACATTTCTCTGGAAAATTGATCAGAATTCATTCTATCTCTTTCTCTTCAGGACAAGCCCCCCGATGATGGCGGTGAGAGGCGCCACGATGATCGGCCCCAGACTTCCCACAAGCGTGTGCAGGATTTCCGCGGAGACATACTGGATGTTCAGGACGTTTAGTGTCGGCGTGCCTTGCGCGATGAACATCATCATTAGTGTGGCGTATCCGCCGGAATACGCCAGTAAAAGCGTTGTCGTCATGGTGCCGATAACGGCTCTGCCCACGGAAAATCCTGAAACGATGATTTCCCCGACGGAAATGCGGGGGTTTTTGAGAACAAGCTCATGCATGGATGCCGATACGTCCATGGCGACATCCATGACAGCTCCCGAAGATGAGATGAATATCCCGGACAGAAAAATGCCGGAGAGATCCAGATTCGGATATCCTGAATACAGAAGTGTTTCCGCAAAAGGGCGGATGGCGCCGTGAATCCTGAACATGGCGCCGAACAGCAAAGAGAGAGCTCCGGTGATAGCGATCCCGGTAATGGAACCGGTAAAGGCGATGACTCCTTTTTGAGTAAAACCTCCGATCAGAAAAATAATGACAAAACAGATCACCGCGACCAGCGCTAACGAAAACAGCACCGGATCATAGCCTTTCAGAAAGGCCGGAAGCAGAACCTTCCAGATCAGCATGCCCGTAAAGATAAAGGAAACCAGCGCCTTAAAACCAACCCATCCGGCATAACCAATCAATATCACTATAAAAAGCGCCATCAGAACGGATTCATACTGCAAGCGGTAATGATCGATGACATTGGCGTATATGATGTTGTTTCCTTTGCTTTCGAGCACGGTAAAGACCTCGTCTCCAGGCGCATACACCTTGTCGAATTCCAGTTTGCCCATAAACAGGTTGACCGATCGAACGATTTGCCCTTTGAATTTCCCTTCGAGAATTTTGATCTTCAGCCCCTGCTCTCCGGTTCTGATAATACCCATCGGCTGGATTGTGGAATTGTCCACCTCCGTGACCAGCGCCTTGACCGGGATCCCCTTCTTTTCGTACGCGCCTTCAAATCCTGTCGGCATATAGAGCAGCACGGCCGCCGTCACAAGACACAGCAGGACAAAGCCAATGTCTCTTTTCGGAATCCTGTTTAATTCCCAGAAAGAAATCAGAGTGTTCAGCATATAGCTCCCTTAAAAAACAGGAAGGGGCTATCGGACGCATCTTCCGGCAGCCCCCTTTATAATATCATCTCTACGGGATGTTACAGTCCGATCACGGCTTTCATCTTTTTGTAAATATCTGTGTTGTCATAATAGCCGTCAAAGACGTTCCGCCCCGCTCCGGTCGCATATACCGGAACAGGTACGCCGGTATGGGAATAGGATGTCCAGCCGATTCCCGCCTTTCGGTTGATAATGTGGGTGATGGTCACGGTCAAAGGCTCATAACCGCCATAGGCGATATAGCTGGCGTCATCTTTCGTTCTTTGATTTTTATCGAGCAGGGTCTGTTTGAATGCGTTTTGCAGCAGGCCATATTCATAATCCGTCAGCAGCATATCCGGCTGCTGCTTGTCTGTAGTCAGACCGAAATATTCCGTAATCAGAGGCATCACGTCCTCCATTTTGAGATTCGGATTGTCGGCCTTCAGTTTTTTGATCATATCGTCGAATTTGACATAGGATATTTTCTGGTGGTTTAACTTTTCAAAAAAGGTCTGGTACTTGGTTCCGGCAAAACCAATGGTCATGCCGCCGCATTCATGATCTCCGGTAACGACGATAAGGGTGTCATCCGGGTGCTCCTGCGCGAATTTCATGGCCACATCCACGGATTTGTTCAGCGCCAGCACATCCTTGATGGAAGACGCCGCATCGTTGGCATGACACGCCCAGTCAATTTTTCCGCCTTCAACCATCATGAAAAATCCGTTTGAATTGTCCAGCAGTTCGATTCCTTTGGCCGTAAAGTCCGCCAGAGAGATATCACTTTTTTCCCGGTCGATATCGTAATGCATTGCGCTTTCATCCTGCAAAACCGGATTGACCGCCAAAACCTTTCCGCCGGGTTTCAGGTTCATGAAATCCTCCCGGCTGGATATCAGGGTGTATCCGTTTTCTTTGGCGACCTTCAGAATATTCTCCTTGTCTTTGTGAACCCCCTCTGGCGCCAGAAACCCGCCGCCTCCGAAATAATCAAACCCGCTGTGACAGAGTTCCAGAGCGATCTCATAGTAATTCTTACGGGATGGCTGATGCGCATAAAACGCCGCCGGCGTCGCATGGTCCAGAGAAACGCTGGATACAATCCCGATTTTCATCCCTTTGCTTTTCGCCATTTCAGCAATTGTCGGGAATTTGATGGTTCGGGTGACATCCATGCCGATAACGCCGGACAGCGTTTTGTTGCCTGTCGCCATGGCGGTTCCTGCGGAAGCTGAATCCGTAATGAAAGAGCTGGCGTCATATGTGGTGGCGATTCCTCTTGAGGGAAACTGGGTAAAATCCAGCTTTACGATAGACTTGTCTTTGTGGGCTACAGATCCCAGATAGATTTCCGCGGAACTGATCTGGGGAAGCGCCATGCCGTCGCCGATAAAAAAGAAAATGTATTTGGCGTGGCGCCCTTTGTAATCATCAGGAGTTTCGGCCTTGACGACAGACGTCAGCATCACGAACGACAGGAACAGCATCACGACAAAAATAATTCTTTTTCTAAACATACATCCTCCTTTTTGAATTGTTTTTAATGCGACAGCATTCCGGAAAGTCAGATTTTTTTCACTGCGTTTTATCTCTTGTCATTCTATCCAAGTTTCTGAAGGATATCGGTGAGATTCTCCATGGCTTCCCCGGTCTGGTCGAAATACCGGCTGCGCAGCTCGCAAATCAGAAGGCCCTTATAGTTGGGAATAAACTCGGCGAACAGGTCGGAAAACGGAATGTCTCCCCAGCCCACCGGCATATGAGAATCCCCCTTGCCAAAGGGAATCTGGTGCATCTGGTTCTTCTCCGTATAATATACCGAACGTCCGAAATTGTCATGGACATGGCAATGCGCGATGAAGGGCGAAATCGTTTTTACTTCGGAGACCATATCCAGATTGTAATAATGCGCCGACAGGTGCAGATGGCCGAAATCAAGGGTCATGCGCACATTGCTCCGGGCGATCCTCCGGACCTGTTCCGCCAGCGCCGTTGGCGATTCCGCATAGCAGTACGGCGAGTGATACAGGTACGGACGGGCGTTCTCCATGGCGATGATCACCCCGGGAAAGGCGTCGGCGGTTTCCTGAAGGACTTTTGCTTCATAATCCCGCAGCCGCTGCTGTTCCTGAGACATGCAGGACAGGGGCGTCTGGATTCCAAACGTTTCTTCCGCCTGGTAGCGTCCGGGATGATACGCCATGCACCTGGCGCCGATCTCGGATGAAAATTCCAGAGAAGCGCAGAGTACGTCCCGATGCAGCTCGGGATGGTGACGTCCCATCAGATTCAGGGGATTGGGAGCGTGGGTGCTGTAAAGAAACGGAAAGTCAGAAAGTATCGACTTGATCTCCGATGTTCTGCGGCGATCGAGACTGCCGTTTTTGACGGCATCCAGACCATGTATCGAAATTTCCGCGGCGCTCAAACCAAAACCCAGAAACGCCGAAAGGTCGCGCTGCAACGCCTTCAGACTGCCGTCCATCCGGACTTCGTTGATATTGCTGCCGATCTTTAACATGTAGCAAATACCTCTTTGCCTGTGACGAAGGTTCTGAGTACTTTCGGCAATTCGTCGGAATACGCCACGATCACCATATCGGCGTCCTTACCCGCCTCCAGTGATCCGGTGTGTTCCGCGATTCCGACGGCCCTGGCCGGATTCAGGCTGGCCATCTTTGCCGCCTCATGAAGCGGAAGAATACCGTGCCGTTCCAGAGCGAACACGGCGTGAATCATGGTCATGGGAGAATAATCGGAACACAGAATGTTTCCATATCCCCTGCGGATCGCTTCCCGTGCATTCAGATTGCTGGACTGCGACTGCCCCCGCACCACATTGGGCGAACCGAGACACACATGGATGCCTGATTCGCGGGCGGCCTGCGCCGTATCCAGGGTAACGGGAAACTCCGTCATACCGATCCCCATTTCCTTCAGCCAGCCGATTTTCTGCCGGGAATCGTCATCATGAGACGCAACAGTGATCCCGTGTTCACGGCACAATTCGACCATATGACCGATTTCCTGAGAGGTTACCGTTTTTTTGGCTTCAAGTTTCCGCTCAATGATCCTGTCCATGTCCTGATCGCTTTTGGCGTAAACCCGTCCATAATAATTTTTAAAAGACAGGATATCCTGAAACTGGCCCTGCCCCGGAGAGTGATCCATGAACGAGAAGAGATGAATCTGATCGTCCTGAATCAATTTTTGAAGGACCGGCACAGCTCCGCGATCGGTAATTTCGAAACGGGCATGAATTTTCGTGTTTACTTTCAGTTTATGTCTGAACTGATGGATTTCCCGGATGATCCCTGCGGCGGTGTTGTTGTTCCGAAGCCCCACTTCCAGTTCGGCAAAGGAAAGCGAGTGAAATATGGTGGTGATGCCGCAGGCGGCGATCCTTTTGTCCAGCTCAAAAACAGCGATGTCCACCGGGAAAAACGTGTTGGGACGCGGTTCAATGCCTTTTTCGATGGCGTCTGAATGGGTGTCCACAAATCCGGGGAAGAGGTAGTTGCCGCCAGCGTCTATGATTCGGACGCCCCATGGATATCCCTTGTCGATCCTGACAATCCGCCCATTTTCAACCTGCACCGATGTATTTTCCTGCACCCCATACGGGGTAACCACCCGGGCGTTTACGATGATGAAACGGTCCTGCATGAAACGTTTTCCTTCCCTGAAAAGAGTTGTTCCGTCTGCGCCAGACCGATGCAACAGACGTTATCGGTTGCGGACGCCAGAAGAGCCGCGTCGTGGAAAATTCCGATCATTGTGGCGCCTTCCTCACGCAGTTCCTTCAGAATTTCCATCGCCACTCCGATTGAATCCTTATCAAGCGATGCCGTCGGCTCATCCAGCAACAGCAACCGAGGCTTCCAGCCGACAGCGCGGGCGATGTTGATTCGCTGCTGCTCTCCGCCACTGAAGGTGGCCGGATAGGCGTCGAACAGATGCGATGGAATCCGTAACCGTTCCAGCAAGTCAGCAGCCTTTTGCCGTGCGGCGTTTCGCGGCATCCCGTTATGAGACAGCATCGGCTCCATCACGACTTCAAGGGCCGAAACGCGGGGGATCACGTTGAGAAATTGAGAGACATATCCCATTTCCCGATTACGGATTTCTATGACAGCCCGGTCCGGCAGCGCCGCCAAATCAACCCAGCCATAGACGGCCGAGTTGAAACGGATGGCGCCGCTGCTTGCCAGATACGTCCGGTAAATACATTTTAACACCGTACTCTTCCCGGCTCCGCTGGGGCCGGACAGCCCCAGAAACCCACCCGGTGCAACGCTGAAGGAGACATCCCGGCAGGCTGTAATCATTTTTTCGTTGAGGATATGGAGCGTAAACTCTTTGGACAGATTTTCTACAATGATCACAAGGACTCCTTATTTCAGACCGGCTGTGAAGCCATCATAACTGGGACGCCACGAGAAGCTGGGTGTACCGGTGCTGGGGATCCTGCAGTATCTGATCCGTCAGCCCGGCTTCCACCACACGGCCGGATTTCATCACCAGGGTGCGCTGACAGAGCAGGTTGATAACGCCCAGATCATGGGAAACCACCAGCATGGACAAATTGAATTCACTCCGCAGATTCCGGATCATATCCAGCACCCGCGCCTGAACGGAAAGATCGAGGCCGGTGGTGACTTCATCCAGAAACAGGATGTGCGGGTTGTTCGACAGGGCCTTGGCAATCTGCACCCGCTGCTGCATGCCGCCGCTGAAGTTACAGGGCGGTTCATCCATCCGCGCTATCGGAATTTCCGTTCGCTCCAGCAGCTCGGCGGATCGCTGCCGCATTCGGCCGATATGTCGCCATCCGGCTCCCAAAAGCCTTTCTGCGATATTCCCCCCTGAACTGACCTGCATTCTGAGCCCCAGATGCGGATTCTGATAAACGATTCCCATCAGGGCGTTGCGGAGCCGCCGCTTCTGAAAATAGCTCAGTCCGAGCAGGTTACGGCTGTAGTCCGCATCACCGGCACATATCTCCGGCAAAAAGTCCGGCGCCACAGACCGATGCATTTCCATGACACCACCGCTGGCTTCCCACTCAAAGTGCAGCAGCCGCACCAGGGTACTCTTGCCGGAT
>DAIEFO010000150.1 GCA_027325475.1 Desulfobacteraceae bacterium
ATATCCAGACGCGAGGCTGGTCTATTCCGGCGGCACCGGCAGCATGGTCTATCGGAATGACACGGGAGCGGATGTTGCCCGGCGTTTGTTTTTGAGTCAAGGGCTCGATCTTTCCAGAGTGCAGTTCGAAAGTCGTTCCAGAAATACATATGAAAATGCAACGCTGAGCAAAGCGCTGTTAAAGCCCATGCCTTTCGAGAAATGGGTGCTGATTACCTCCGCCTGGCATATGCCGCGTGCTGTGGGTATCTTCTGCAAGGCAGGCTGGCCGGTGATACCTTATCCGGTAGATCATCTGAGTATTCCGGGCAGGCTCTTCCGCGTGGATTTCAATTTTTCAGATCATCTCCGGGTACTCAGGACAGCGGCGCGGGAATGGATAGGACTGATCGCCTACGACATCACCGGAAAGACAACGGCGTTGCTCCCGGAAGGATGTATGTCGCAGAAATGACTCATATCTTTGCATGCGGTATTTCCAGAACTTCAAAACATCCGGCAGCGGCTTCGTATAAAAAGCCTTGACTCACCTGTTCCGTGATATATAGTAAGGGATTAAATTGATATTTGGCGCCTCCTGATATATCCGGAGTGAGCCGCTAAACTCAAACGTGATAAAAGGTTCCCATGAATCCACTGGATACGGTTATTACGATCATTTTAGGATACTGCTTGATCAGGGGTTTTTTCAGAGGGCTGGTTAAAGAACTGTCCTCGATTATCGGAGTGCTGGGGGGGTTCTATGCCGGATACACCTATTATCTGGATATCGCCAGGCCTTTAGGCGTGTGGATACCCAACACGGCGTATTTAAACATCGTCAGTTTTCTGCTGCTGTTCTGCGGCGTGTTTGTTGCTGTCAGCATTGTCGGCGTTATTATCAAATATCTGCTGAATATCGCTTTTCTGGGATGGGTGGACCGGTTTTGCGGTGTGGTGTTCGGTGTCGCCAAAGGCATTTTGATCGCATCTGTCATTCTGATGATCCTGACAGCGTTTCTTCCCAGCGGTGCTTCCCTGATCAAGGATTCGATTTTAGCGCCTCATGTGGCCAGAGTATCTGAAATCATGGCGCAACTGGTTTCTAAAGACATGCAGCAGCAATTTTCAAGCAAAATTACGGAACTTAAAAAGAGTTGGAATCTTCCCCTGTAACATCGGAGTTGAAGGATATATCCGCGTTGATGCAGTTGATTCAGCGGCTTCGCGGAGAAAACGGGTGCCCTTGGGATAAAAAACAGACACCTGCAACCCTGTCGGTATATCTGATCGAAGAAATGTACGAACTGGTGGATGCCATCGGTTCCAAAAGCCCTGAAGATGTCTGCGAAGAGCTGGGAGATGTGCTGTTTCAGCTTCTGTTTCTTGCCGATATATTTCATGAATCCGGCCAGTTCGATATTCAGGATGCTGCGCGGTTGAACCTTCAGAAAATGGTTCGGCGGCATCCGCATGTCTTTGGGGAAGCCACCGCGGCTACCAGTGAAGATGTCCGCCGCCAATGGCATCGCATTAAAACCGCCGAAAAAAAATCTTCGACTGATACGGGGGCGCCGGCCGGTATTCTCGATTCCGTTCCGGCCGGTCTTCCGGCCCTGCTGCGGGCATACAGGATTTCGGAGCGTGCGGCGCGCACGGGTTTTGACTGGACATCGCTTTCAGGGGTTATGGAAAAAGTCGAGGAAGAATGGGCGGAATTCAAGGCTGAAGTCCGCAAGCTTGAAACCACTGCGTCTGATCCGGGTGCGGCTAAACGCGAAAATCTTTCTCTGGAATTTGGCGATCTTCTTTTTACGCTGGTGAATGTCGCCCGATTCGCCCGCATTCATCCGGAAACCTCCCTTGCGGGTGCCACCCGGAAATTCGAAAAACGTTTCAGGCATATGGAAGCCGCCGCCGTACAGGATGGTGTTCCCCTCGAATCCGTATCGCGTGGCGACTTTGACAGACTCTGGGAAAACGCCAAATCGTCCATCGGATAATTGTGATGTCCTCGTAAAAAGTCAAATTTCGGGCGGCTTTGTAAAATGTTCGCAGGCAAGGCGCGCAAAGCCTGAGGAGTGAGGCGTACTTTTTTTGGGTACGTCGCAACGACGAAGGATGCGGCGCAACGCGGCATCCGGACTTTTTACGAAGCCGTCAATTGTGGAGTCTCTATGATAGCCATTATTGATTATGACGCCGGAAATCTGACCAGTGTGGCCCGCGCCGTCACGTATCTGGGGTATGAGAATGTCGTGACGCGGGATGTCCGGCAGGTACTGGCGGCGGAACGGATTATATTTCCGGGAGTGGGCGCGGCGGGTTCCGCTATGACCAGTTTGAAACAACTGGGAGTGGATATCGCGCTTCACGACGCATTTCAGCGGGGGATACCCATTTTAGGCATATGTCTCGGCACCCAGATCATTATGGAATACAGTGAAGAGAATGAAACCCCATGTGCGGGGCTGGTTCCGGGGACTGTGCGCGCGTTTTCACCGGATCTCCGCGATGCAGACGGCGCTCGTCTTAAAATTCCGCATATGGGCTGGAACCGGATTGAGCTTCAACAGGAACATCCTGTTCTGGCCGGGCTGAAACCATCCGATGAATTTTATTTTGTTCATGGATATTACCCCGACCCGCTGCATGCAGATCACATCGTTGGCAAGACCCGTTACGGCATTGAATTTGCCTCCGTGATTGGATATCGCAACATCATTGCAACACAGTTCCATCCTGAAAAAAGCGGGCATCCCGGGCTGAATCTTTTACACAATTTCTGCCACTGGACGCTGTAATAGATGAGGAAACGCTTCCATGCTCAGTAAACGCATCATCCCCTGTCTGGATGTCCGCAACGGGAAGACCACCAAGGGCGTTCAGTTCAAAGGCAACGTAGATATCGGCGATCCGGTGGAAATGGCCAGATTTTATTATGAAAACGGCGCCGATGAAATCGTGTTTTATGATATTACTGCATCCAGCGATAAACGGGACATCATGATCGATGTGGTGCGCCGGGTGGCGGAAACCATTTTTATTCCTTTTTCAGTGGGCGGCGGCATTCGCACCGTGGAAGACATGCGGGCCGTGCTGCTGGCGGGCGCTGAAAAAATCAGCGTGAATTCAGCGGCCATTTTAAACCCGGATTTGATTTCACAAGGCGCCAGAGCTTTTGGCAACCAGTGCGTGGTGCTGGGGATGGATGTCAAGTTTGTGGGAAAACGTCCCGAAATTCCATCCGGCTACGAAATGGTCATTAACGGCGGCAGAAGGCCGATGGGCATAGATGCCCTGGAGTGGGCGCAGAGAGCCGAGTCCTTGGGTGCAGGCGAGATATGCCTTAATTCCATAGATGCGGATGGTACACAGGATGGTTATGAAATTTCGTTGACATCGCTGATTTCATCGAATGTTTCCATTCCGGTCATTGCTTCCGGAGGCGCGGGAAAACCTGAACATCTCCTGGATGTGCTCACGCGGGGGCACGCGGATGCCGCTCTGGTAGCGTCTATGGTGCACTACGGTGCGTATTCCATTTCAGAGATCAAATCGTTTTTACATTCTCACGGCGTCAAGGTTCGGAACACCTGGTGATGAATCTGCAAAGTCTCAGAAACCGGATAGGCCGGATAGACAGGAATGCCGTCGTCATGTTTCTGGCAACCGGCGCCATGTCCGGTAATTCACCGGTGATACCCGGAACCACCGGTTCGATGGCAGCCCTGTTCCCCTGCTGGATATTGTCTTTTTTTCCGATGTCGTATTCCGTCATCCTGCTGATGGCGTTTGTTGTTTTGGCGATCTGGGTCGCTGAGCTTGCCGAAAAACGTCTGGGTCAAAAAGATCCTGGCTGTGTTGTTATCGATGAATTTGCGGGAATGATGATAACGCTGACAGGCATGCCTTTTACGATCAAAACAGCGTTGGCGGGTTTTTTAATTTTTCGGGTTCTGGATATTCTCAAGCCATTTCCCATACGCTATCTCGAAAGAACCCTTCCGGGCGGCGCCGGCATCGTACTGGATGATGTCGCTGCGGGAATCGCCGGTAATCTGATATTGAAGGCGCTGCTGCTGACGCCCTGGATGGCAGGATGATCAGGGCGCAATCCACAGAAAACATTTACAAGGTAATGGTCATTCATTGAAATCCGCTGCTGTTTCCTCAAAAGACGTTGTTCCCATGGGCAAAAGCCGCCTTCGGGAAAATATCGAAGCCATCGTCGTCGCCATTGTTCTGGCGCTTTTTATCCGTACGTTTATTGTTCAGGCATTTAAAATACCCTCCGGTTCCATGAAAGAAACGCTTCAGATTGGCGACCATATCCTGGTCAACAAGTTTATCTATGGGGTTAAACTGCCATATTTCGACACGACGCTGATTCCTGTAACCAATCCCAAGCGCGGAGATATCGTGGTGTTTGAATTTCCGGAAGACCCCAGTAAAGATTTCATCAAGCGTGTTGTCGGTATCGCCGGAGATGTGGTGGAAGTTCGTAACAAGCAGGTATTTGTCAATGGCGCTCTTCAGGATGGTCCTTATATCGTTCACAGCGACCCAAACATTATTCCCGGTAGCATCGAGCCCAGAGATAATTACGGGCCGGTGACGGTGCCGCCGCATTCCCTGTTTGTCATGGGGGATAACCGGGATCACAGCTATGACAGCCGGTTCTGGGGATTCGTCAACCTGAAAGCCGTCAAGGGAAAAGCCTTTATTATTTACTGGTCGTGGGATAAAGACAATTTCGATGTTCGCTGGAAAAGAATCGGGCGGCTGCTGCACTGACGCATCCGGGGGATGGTGGAATATGCAAGCATTTACGAAAAAAGACATTCTGGATATGACATCCCTGTCTGTTGAAGAAATGTCTCTGATTCTCGATACGGCTGAAAGAATGAAGGAAATTTCCGAAAGACCTGTCAAAAAGGTTCCGACACTTCGGGGAAAAACCGTGATTCTTTTTTTTTATGAACCCAGCACCCGAACCCGTACATCTTTTGATATTGCCGCCAAGCGCCTCAGTGCAGACAGCATATCGCTTTCCGGAAGCACCAGCAGTATGGTGAAGGGAGAGACGCTTCTGGATACAGCCCGCAACCTTGAAGCCATGAAACCGGACATCATTGTGCTGCGGCATTCATCTTCCGGAGCGCCATACATTCTGGCAAAATCCCTCAAGGCTTCCATCGTCAATGCGGGAGACGGCATGCACGCCCATCCCTCTCAATCGCTTCTGGATATGCTGACCGTTCGGGAGCGCAAGGGAAAACTGAAGGGACTCCGTATCTCCATTATCGGTGACATCACGCACAGCCGGGTCGCCCGTTCCAATTGTGTGGGGTTTTCCAAAATGGGCGCCTGTGTTACGGTATGCGCGCCTCCGACACTGATTCCCAAAGGAATGGCGTCATCATACGGGGTGCATGTCACGCATCATATGAAGGAAGCCGTTGCAGACGCAGATGTCATCATGATGCTCCGGATTCAGAAAGAACGCCAGTCCGGCTTCTTTTTTCCTTCCGAGCGTGAATATTCCAGGCTGTATGGTCTGAACCGGGAAATGATGGCATACGCCAAATCAGATGTCCTGATCATGCATCCCGGCCCGATCAATCGCGGCCTTGAAATATCTCCGGAGGTGGCGGACGGACCGCATTCGATTATTCTGGATCAGGTCACCAGCGGCATCGCCGTCCGCATGGCGATTTTATATCTGGTGACAGGAGGTGCGTAATATGCAGATACTGATCAAGGGCGCACGGGTCATCGATCCAGGGAAAATGGACGCTTTGATGGATATCCGGGTGGATAACGGTGTTATTGCAGATATTCAGCCGCCCGGCGTTATACTGCCATTGGATCTGGCGGTTACCGTGTATGATGCTGCGGGATGTATCGCAACGCCTGGATTAATTGACATGCACGTCCATT
>DAIEFO010000151.1 GCA_027325475.1 Desulfobacteraceae bacterium
CTGTCCAATGTCAGCTTCGTTAAGATTGATGCGGCGACCCTTGCTGAAAAAGCCGCCTGTGGCGAATCATTTGATTATGTCACCGCTTTCGATGCCATCCACGATCAGAGCCGGCCGCTGGCGGCGCTGCGGGGAGTGCGTCATATCCTGAAAAAAGGCGGCGTATTTTCGATGGTTGACATTGCCGCGGAAACCGATGTGGCGGAAAATATGAATCATCCCATGGCGCCGTTTCTGTACACGGTCAGCCTGATGCACTGTCTTCCGGTGGGTCTTGCGGATAACGGACGGGGATTGGGAATGATGTGGGGCCGGAAAAAAGCGCTGGAAATGCTCCATCAGGCAGGATTTGACGACGTATCGGTGGTAAATATCCCTGAAGATGCTTTCAATTTTCATTTTTTCTGCAGGAAATGTGAAATTTAAGGCATGCGCCGTTCGTATTGGAAAATAGGCAAATGGATTTTGGCGAAACCTTCAAGGTCCAAAACAGAAGCTCCGTGCAAGGACTCCGGCGACTTTCAGCATGTGCCGGCGAACCGCCTGAGGCGTTCGGCCGGGATAGTTGCGGAATGTGATGAGAACACCGTTCAGAGCCGCAAACAACGCATGAGAAAGAGGACGGACAGGTTCCGGCCTATTCATCTTTCTGAAAAGCCGGTCAAACTGATCGAAAATCCGTCTTTCCGCGTTGTTCAGTTTTTCAATCTTTTCCGCTGACAGGGAGCCGTCAAGCATGAAGTGGGTCATCATTCGGAAATACGGGTCGTTGTCCATCAGATACGTCACATAGACATCGCTGACCTTCACGATATCGGGCGGATCCGTGCTTTCAATCAGACCATCGAGCGTTGTGCATATCTTTTCGGCACCCTGCAGGAAAGCCTCTATGAACAGGGACTGCTGATCGGGGAAATACCGATAAATGGAGGCATGGGAGATACCCGCTTCACGTGCGATGTCTCGAATGCTGACGTTATTGAACGGCTTGCCGGCGAATATGCGTTCAGCCGCTTTGATAATGACGGCCTGACGGGCGACTCTGCCTTCACTTTTAAGCCGGGCGAATGTATTTCCGGATTCCATAATTTATTTTATATCATAGATCGTCTCATAATGGAAAAACATATTGACAAAATTACCATCGGTTTATATCATAACCATTGGTTACATATGACTGATAAATAGTGACCATTGTGCGCATAACATGTCGAACTTTTTATGAAGCCGTCAATTTGAGCCCAAGGAGAGAAGAGATATGGAGATGAATGCCGGCGGAATGCTGGCGAACCGTGCTTACCTCAGTCCCGAAATGGAAGCGTTTTCCGGGACTGGTTATCGATTTACTTTCAAGGAAGCCAATGAACGAGCCAACCGGTTTGGTGCGCTGCTGAAGCAACATGGCATCACGGCGGGCGACCGGATCGCCATCCTCTGTAAAAACAATGAACATGCGGTAACCGCTCTCTTCGGAGCCGCCAAAAACGGTGTCATTGCGCTCATGCTCAACTGGCGGCTGCAGATTCCGGAACTGGCATACATTCTCAATGACAGCGGCGCGTCTTTTCTGCTTTTCGATGCGGAATTCGCCTCTGTGGCGGAAGCATTGCGGATGCAGACAGCCGTGAAAACATACCTGTCCGTTGAACCCGGTAACGGTGCCGACGATTTTGAAGGGGCCCTCGCCGATGCTTCTCCGGATGAGCCCGTTTATGCGGGTTCCGGCGACGATCCGGCCGTTCTCATGTACACATCCGGCACGACTGGACGGCCCAAAGGCGTTATTCTGACTCATGACAACCTGTTCTGGGCGTCTATCGGTCTTACGCACACCATTGACTGGTCCCGAGGCTACCGGTTTCTTTCAGTAGCCCCTCTGTTTCACATCGGCGGGCTTGCGCCTGTCTTTGGTAATATCCACAGCGCCTGCACCACCCATTTCATGCCGACTTTCAACCCAATGAATATTTGGGATGTTATCGTTCATGAAAAAATCAACTTCATGATGACTGTTCCAGCCATGCTGCAATTCATGCTGCTGGCTCCGGATATCGCCCGGAAGGATTTGTCCATGCTCAGGCACATTGTCTGTGGCGGCGCAGCCGTCCCCCGTCATCTGATCGCCGCTTATGACCGTCTGGGCATCAAAGTCGAGCAGGTTTACGGTATCACCGAGTATTCGGGTGCCGTGACGTTCTGGCTTCCCGAAATGGGTATGGACAAGTCGGATTCCTCCGGAAAAAGCGTCTTTCACGGAAGCATCAGGATCATGCGGCCGGATGGCGACGGGGAATCCATGACCGGTGAAGTCGGTGAAATCTGTTGTTTCGGTCCCCAGGTGTTTAAAGGATACTGGAATAACCCGGAAGCAACAGCGGCGGCTCTGGGGAAAGGATATTACCGTTCCGGCGACATGGGAAGAATCGATGCCGATGGTTTTCTCTACGTGGTGGATCGTCTCAAAGATATGATCATCAGTGGCGGAGAAAATATTTATCCTGCGGAACTGGAACGGGTCATCCTGGATGCACCGGGAGTTGCCGAAGCGGCCGTGGTGGGAAAGCCGGATGCCAAATGGGGGGAAATTCCCGTGGCTTTTATCGTAAGGAAAAAGGATTCTGCCGTCATGGAGGAAGAAATCATTACCCACTGCCGGAAGAATCTGGCTGCCTACAAGTGCGTCAAAGAAGTTCGGTTTGTCCCGGAAATTCCCCAAAACTCCCTGGGAAAAGTCATGAAAAATAAATTGAGATCTCACGTTGCCTGAGGAGGCTGCCATGTCTTTTGCGGATCGAAACAACCCTTATACCTTCAATGAATTTCTGGCCTGGCGCCGGAGCGTCGATTATTATGCCGATGATCCGTTCATTCAGCGGGTCGTGCGTCATTTTACCGGTGAGAGCTGGCAGCAGGTCGATGCCGAAGCGCTCGCCGTCTCCCGTAAGGCCTCTTTTCGCTGGCGGGACATAGCGGATCGGATAGCCCGTCCGGAATTGCGGCCTTTTATGCTGCACTATGACGGTCACCATAACCGCATCGACCGAATCTGCCGCCCGCGGGAAACGGAAGTTCTGGAAAAGGAAGTGTTTTCCGAAGCGCTGTTTTCGGACAAAACACCGCCATGGGTTAAGCTCATCAAGATGTTCCTGATTTATCAGAACGGAGAATCCTGCGTGGCTTGCCCCATGACCTGCACGGAAGGTCTGGTGATGCTTCTGGACAAGTATGCCGACACACCGGAAACCCGGGAAATCCTTCGGCACTGCCGGGAAGGACTGAATGGCGAATTTGCCATCGGCGCTCAGTATCTTTCCGAAATCCAGGGAGGATCGGATGTCCCGTCCAATGTCCTGGAAGCTGTCTGCGAAAACGGCGTCTGGAAACTTTACGGTACGAAGTTTTTCTGCTCCGCAACGCATGCGGATTATGCCGTGGTGACGGCCAAACCCATCGGATCGGAAAAGGTGGCATTGTTTATCGTGCCGTCGTGGCTCGCCGACAACAAGGAAAAAGAGATCCGAAACGGTTATACCATCGACCGGATCAAATGGAAAATGGGTACCAGCGAACTGACAACGGCCGAGCTGACTTATAACGGCGCAATCGCATATCCCGCAGGCCCTCTGGAAAAAGGTGTGGCCAACGTCGTAGGCATCGTACTCACGCATTCACGCCTGACGGTGGGGCTTTCCGCTGCCGCATTCATGACTCGGGCAGTGCGGGAGGCGGCAAAGTACACGTCATTCCGTCAAGCTTTCGGCCTCAGAATCGACCAGTTTCCGCTTGTCGCGGTCGAGCTGGAGCGGCTCACCCAAATAACTCGCCGGACGACCGCCGGTGCTTTCAGACTCTACCGTGATTTTCTGAAGCTGGACGGAGGGCTGAAAGGCGGGCGGGACAGCGATGAACCGCTGTCTGTACGTCGGAAACGGTTTCAGATTCGTGAACTGGTCATGCTGCAGAAAATCACCGCTTCCTGGGACTGCACCGACGTGATCCGCGAGGCCATGTCACTTTTCGGCGGTCACGGTGTGATGGAGGATTTTTCTTCTCTGCCGCGTTTGTACCGGGACTCGGCCATCAACGAACTGTGGGAAGGTCCCCGCAATGTTCTGCTGACGCAGATACACCGCGATCTTCAGCAGGCCGCCGTCTGGTACCGACCGGAAGCGTTCGTCGCCGATATTCTGGAAGGTTGCGATCAGGCGGAGATCAATACATTGTCGGAAGAAATCCGGGAACTAATCGCACATCCGCATCTGTTTGCCCTCGATGACAAGACGATCGATGTGTGCCGCCGATGGGATGCGTTCTGCGGAAGATTTTTCCACGCCTATCAGGATCTGGCGCTTTCAGATTTGATAATATCGTAGTGTTGGATGTCCTCGTAAAAAATCTGAAAATCCTAACCAATTAAAAAAACGTGTTTTAGGCGAAAACACTTATTGCTCCTTTCGGGCCATTTTGATATTTAACATATATGATTTCAAAATGTTATTGAGAAACTTAATGATCTATTTCAATGATCCACGCCAGCAACAAATTTTCGATCCATGATCGTTTATCGGTGGAAAACGGCGAAAACTCCTGGATGATTCATAGGCAGATTTTTTCACAATGAAATACTTTCAATTTCCGCCATTTAAACGGCTTGGAGTGCGGATTGTAGTGTGCAATATATTCCTCAATCTTCTGTCTCAATTGCGCAGGGCTTGTAAGAGAGGCCCCGCGAAGTGCTTTTCGGGAAAATATCCCAAACCATATTTCCACCTGATTCAGCTAACTTGCTGATGTCGGGGTATAGTGGAAATGAACATTGGAATACTTTTCCAGCCATGCATCGTTATTTTTGTGCGTACAAGAATTGTCCAAAATGACATGGATATTCTGGCCCGCCGCATATAAGGAGGGCATTATGGGTATTTTAGAAAGCATCGATAAAAGGGATTTAAGAGAATTGCTGTGCATGGAATGGATGACCCATGACGGTATGTGGTTTTACAATGTGTTTCATAAATGTGGCGCGAAAGCAGCCAGCGACCTGAATCGGGCGGCCATACAGTCCATGAGCGCATTCGAAGTCCCACGCTTGAAAAAGGTCATGGGTGTGGATGAAGTCACGACTTATGAGCAATTGAAGGACTTCATTGAAGGAGCATTTGAACTGATTGGGGCAGATTTCATGCAGTTTCGCCGCCAATATCCCGGCAACAATGTGGTGCGCTGGGACGCGATAGGAGGGCAGTGTTTCGCATATAAGGGTATTAAGCGGATCGGGGCGCTGGACGACTATGATTGCGGCATCTTTTACCGGGTGGAGGCCTGGCTTAAGGCATTGAACCTAGGATTTCGGGTGACTCCCGAAGTGCATGGCTGCCTTATGCATCAGGGCAAACATTGCTATCGGGAATACGCTATAGTGTTTAATTGAGTAAGTTTGATGCGTTCGTAAAAAGTCCAAATTTGAATTTTTGCATCATATAAATTCAATATGTTGCAGCCATAAAAATGGTCGAAAACCGATTTTTTACGAGAACATCAAGTATGGTTCTTAACGTCGAAATCAGGGGAACGGACATCCCTTCAAATGCCATCCGATGAGCTGAAAATAGACGCCGGTTTTCCGTCGAAGTCCCCCGGCCAGCCCCAGGGTGAACGCCGTCCCCAGCAGTGACAGCGCGGCATTGACCAGAAGCCGGATGACAATGACGACATCCATCATAAGACAGGTGCGGGGATGCCATTTTTTCAGATAGATGTACCGTGACCTGTAAAAATGAATCCGCGATGTGACGCTGCCGCCGGCGCTCTTTCCCTGGGCGTGGATGATGCGGGCGGACGGTGTGAAATAAATCTTCCATCCGCCTTGCTTCATCCGGTACGCCCAGTCCGTTTCCTCGAAAAAAAAGAAATAACGTTC
>DAIEFO010000152.1 GCA_027325475.1 Desulfobacteraceae bacterium
GAACACCCGCGGGAAAAGGTTATGGATGTGGTGTTCATGCTCCAGGACCGCTTTGGTTATCTCAGCGATGAACTGCTGGAAGACGCTGCCTGTCTTCTGAAAATGACGCCTCTGGAAGTGGAAGAAATTGCCACATTTTACGAGTTTATCTATCGCAGGCCCGTTGGCAGTCATGTTATCCACGTCTGTGACGGCGTGGTCTGCTGGATGAGTGGCTACACCGCCATTCTCGATCATCTGCGCGACAGGGTCGGCATCGATTTCGGAGAAACTACGCCCGACGGCCGTTTTACATTGCTGCCCACATGCTGCATCGGTTATTGCGACCGAGCCCCGGCTATGATGATCAATCGCAAGGTTTATGGAAATCTGACACCGGAGCGCATTGACGAAATTCTCGAAAAACTGGGATTGGATATTACAGGAAAGCGTGATGACACAGGTTCTCTTTAAAAATCGTCATCCAGACCGGATAGCGACACTGGAAGAATATCGGGCAGGAGGCGGATATGACGCTCTGACAGCGGTACTGGGAAAATACCCGCGTTCCAAAGTGCAGCAACTGGCGCTGGATGCCGTACTTCTGGGTCGCGGGGGCGCAGGGTTTCCGGCCGGAAAAAAGTGGATGACCGTAGCCGAAACCGCGCCGTTTCCCCGGTACATGGTCTGTAACGCCGATGAAATGGAACCAGGCACCTTCAAAGACCGCGTCCTGATTCATACCGATCCGCATCAGATCATTGAAGGCATGGTGATTGTGGGATACTCGGTGATGGCGGAAAGAGGTATCATCTTTATCCGCGCTTCCTACGAGAACGCTGCCCGGATATTGGAACGGGAAATCGAACGGGCGACCACAGCGGGATTTCTGGGAGACAACATCCTGGGAAGTGGTTTTTCGATGAAAATTTCCGTTCATCGCAGCGCCGGACGATACATCTGCGGTGAAAACACCGCTCAGATCAATGCCATTCAGGGAAAGCGCGCCAATCCCATACAGCCTCCGCCGTATGCCACTGAGAAAGGCCTCTGGAATCTTCCCACTGTCACCCATAATGTCGAAACCCTGGCCTGCGTGCCGCACATCATCCGCAACGGCCCGGAATGGTTTAAAAGTCTGGCCGCTGTTCCAACCGCTGCAGGCACCAAACTCTACTGCGTGAGCGGCCCGGTGCAGCATCCAGGATGTTTTGAGCTGCCCATGGGAACCCGTCTGAGCGATATCATCGAAAAGCACGCCGGCGGCATGCGGACTGGATATACATACAAGACCTGCCTTCCGGGCGGAGCTTCCACCCGTTTTCTCCCCAGGTCGCTCTATGATATCGAAATGGATTTCGATACCATGAAAAAGGCAGGGCATCGTCTGGGTACCGGTTCCATCATTGTGTTTGACGAAAAGACCTGTCTGGTGGGCGCCACCCTCAATATGATGGAATTTTTCGCCCGTGAATCCTGCGGCTGGTGTACCCCCTGCCGTGAAGGTCTGCCTTGTATGCGGGATATCCTGGCCCGCATCGAAGCCGGAGACGGCAAGCCGGAAGATATTCCCCTGCTGCGCCAAATGAGCAAATATGTATGGAATTCTTACTGCGCACTGGCTCCGGGTGCGGCATCTCCGGTGGAAAGCCTGCTGACCTACTTTGAAGATGAAGTGCAGGAACATATCCATCAGCACCAATGTCCCTTCTCGTCTAAAGGATGACAATGCCGAAACTGATCATTGATGGCCGCAATATTGAGGTAGCGCCGGGAGTCAAAGTGATTGCAGCCGCAGAGCAGGCGGAAATCATGATCCCGCGCTTTTGTTATCATCCGGCGCTGGGTTCCGTCGGCGCCTGCCGGATGTGCGCCGTAAAATTTCTGGAAGGCCCGGTGCACGGTCTGCAAATGAGCTGCATGGTGGAAGCCAGGGACGGCATGGTGGTTTCCACTACAGATGATGAAGCCGTGGATTTCCGTCGCTTCGTCATCGAACTTCTGATGCGCAACCACCCGCATGACTGTCCGGTCTGCGATGAAGGCGGACATTGCCTGCTTCAGGATGAAACCGTCTCCAGCGGACACGTGATGCGTCGGCACATCGGGAAAAAACGCACCCATCGGGATCAGTATCTGGGCGAACTCATCCAGCATGAAATGAACCGATGCATTCATTGTTACCGGTGCCGACGGTTTTATCAGGATTTCTGCGGATACCGCGATTTTGGCGCCATGGGAAGCGCAAACCGCACCTATTTCGGCAGATATGCCGACGGCCCTCTGGAAAATCCGTTTTCCGGAAATCTCATCGATATCTGTCCCACCGGTGTCCTTACAGACAAGCCCGCCCGTTTCAAAGGCAGACGCTGGGATTTTGAACGCGCCCCGTCACTGTGTATCCACTGTTCGCTGGGATGCGCCACCATAGTCAGCGCTCGATACCGGGAACTGATACGAGTGGAAGCACACCTCAACCCGGCTGTCAACGGTCATTTCATCTGTGACCGGGGACGATTCGGATTTGGCTTTGCAAATCACCCAAACCGTCCGCATCACGCCCGTATCGCCTCAGCCACGGCAACCTATACAGACGCCCTGCAAGCCGCCGTCAATCAACTGGCTGAAATATCCCGGACTTTCGGCTCTCAGGCCATTGGAACCGTTACCTCATCGCGCGCCAGCATGGAAACGCTGATGGCCCTCAAAATTCTGGCATCCGCCCACCAGTGGCGGCCGCCTTCCTGTTTTCAGGATGCACGCCAGCGCAATGCCGCAGTAGCCGCCGTAACACGCCTGAATCCTGATGCCGCTGTCTCCCTGCACGATGTAGAATGCTCAGACCATATTCTGGTGATTGCTGCGGATCCGATTGCAGAAGCCCCCATGCTGGCGCTGGCACTGCGTCAGGCCTGGCGCAGCGGCGCCCGGGTTACAGTTTTAGATCCCCGTCCGGTATCACTTCCATGCGAATATACGCATATCCCCGTTGCGCCAAAACAACTGAGCGCAGTGCTGCAACAACTGATGAATGCGCTGCCGTCATCACCGGACACGCCCCCAGCCCCTCCCATCCGGACTTCAGACGATGCCCATAACGCCAGCGCCGTATCTTCGCCTTCCTGCGACCCGAAACCCGATACAGCATTGCCGCTGCTGGCGGCAGCGCTTCAAAGCAGCCAGCGTCCTGTCATCGTTTGCGGTACGGATATTGTTTCAGGTACTGTCGTCAACGCTGCCGCCGACCTTGTCATGCAGCTTCGCGCCAGCCGGAAGAACGCCGGAATATTCAACATTCTTCCCGGAGCGAACGCATTTGGCGCTGCCATTGCAAGCCCTGACGGCGCTTCGTTTTCCAGGATTCTGGCTGCCATTGAAAATGGAGAAATCCATGCGCTGCTGATAGCGGAAAGTAATCCGGTGCGCTGGTTTCCGGATCGGGGACGTATCCGGAATGCTTTTAAAAAGCTCAAACTTCTGGTGGTCCTGGATTATCTCCCCACCCCGGTACTCGACATGGCGCATATCTTACTCCCCACCCAAACACATTTTGAAACACCGGCTGTTTTTATTAACCAGGAGGGCCGGATGCAGCAGGCGTCCCCGCTTCACTGCAATGGAATGCCGCTGTCGCAGTTGACCGCCGGAAAACATCCTCCGCGGGAATTTCGACATGATATCCCTGGCGCAGACACTAAACCGGCCTGGCAGGTTCTGCTGGAGATTAAGGCCGCTCTGTCGGCTGTCAATACCCACCTGCCCTCATATTCAGAGCTGTGGGAGCAGATCGGACAAGAAACAGGCATCATTATCGACAGGCATCCGGACAGTGAAATATCAAAAGGTCATCGGCTGCGGCTTCAAAAACCGAAGCATCTTCCTGAAACCCCGGAACCGGATGCGCCGCTTCAAATCAATCTTCAGGATGACACGTCGCTGGAGCTGTTCCCAGTGGAATCCTTCTGCGGAACCGAAGAACTTTCCGCATA
Organism: Desulfobacteraceae bacterium; assembly: GCA_027325475.1. Classification (GTDB taxonomy): domain Bacteria; phylum Desulfobacterota; class Desulfobacteria; order Desulfobacterales; family Desulfatirhabdiaceae; genus RAAP-1. The sequence continues at coordinate 3,969 of DAIEFO010000152.1, forward strand.
TGCTCCCATCCTTTGCCGGATGGAACCAGTTCCTGAGCTGATTATGCACCCGGAAGACGCCGCCGGATGCGGTCTGACAGACGGCGGAATGGTAACGATCCAGTCAGGCGCTGCGATACTTGACGTAAGACTGAAAACCGCCGCCGGCACCGCGACAGGCACCGCATTTCTCCCCAGACATCGCCAACTCGTCTGGCATCGGACCGACCGCAGCGCTTCGAGAGCATCGCTGCCTCAAAAGTGAGCAGGACATGCACATCACGACAAAAAAATGAACCATCAGGATGACCGAAACAGAACACCTCATACAAATTTTTCGGGCGGCGCTGGAACGGGTAGATCCGTACCAAATGATGATCGGCCATGTTTCGATTGAAGCGGAAAAGCTTGTAATCGCGTTTGACGGAGAACATCATGAAGTCGATCTCAATGATTTCAATCGGATATTTGTACTCGGCGCCGGAAAAGCATCGGCCCGGATGGCTAAAGCCGTGGAAGATATTCTGGATGATCGCATCACACGAGGACTCGTATCGGTCAAATATGGCCACTCAGAAACCCTGAAACGTGTGGAAGTGCTGGAATGCGGACACCCTGTCCCGGATACGAACGGCGTCGAGGCAGCCCGACGCATCGCCGATCTGGCGCGTGAGGCCGATACGCATACGCTTGTCCTGAATCTGATTTCCGGAGGCGGTTCCGCTCTCCTGCCGTCCCCCCTGGTTTATGAAGAAGGACATGACACTGTCCGGATGACTCTGGAGGACAAACAACGCATCACCCAATCGCTGCTGGCCTGCGGCGCCGATATTCAAGAGATCAATTGCGTGCGCAAGCACATCTCCGGACTCAAGGGCGGACGCCTGCTGAGGCTCACAGCACCAGCCCGCAGCCTGAGTTTTATCCTGTCTGATGTGGTGGGAGACCATTTAGATACCATCGCATCGGGCTTGACCAGCGTGGACAAAACCACGTTCGGCGATGCACTGGCTGTTATCGAAAAATACCGGCTTCAAGACAGCGCACCTTCCGTCATTCTCCAGATATTGAAGCTGGGCGCGGAGGGCAGAATCGCGGAAACGCTCAAGGCCGGCGACCCGGTGATGAAGTTGACCACCCCCGTACTGATTGGAACCAATCGCTCGGCATTGCTGGCGGCGTGTGAAAAAGCGCGCGCGCTGGGATATCACACAGCGGCTCTGACCAGCAGTCTGACCGGCGAGGCGCGGGAAGCCGCCAAATGTCTCTATGGCATTGCCCGCGATGTCCGGCACAGTGATATGCTCGTTAAAAAGCCAGGATGCATCATTGCCGGCGGAGAAACCGTCGTCACTTTGCATGGCTCCGGTAAAGGCGGACGCAACCAGGAAATGGCGCTTGCCTTTCTGGCGGAACTGGCCAAAGACAACGGCGACGGGGAGCGTGAAATTCATTTTCTGTCCGCATCCACAGATGGAACCGATGGCCCCACGGATGCAGCGGGCGCATTTACATCGAATCGAATACTTCAGATTTCAAAAAAGATGGGGCTTTCAATAGACACCTGTCTGCAGAACAACGATTCATACCGATTCTTCGAAAAAATCGGCGCTCTTTTCATGACAGGCCCTACCCTGACCAACGTGTGTGATCTGCATATCGCCATTATCCCGTAAATTCGATACCTGAACCTGACGACTTTGTAAAAGTCTGATTTTCAGGCAGGTATTGAACGTCCCCCTTTTTGCACAAGAGAGGGACGTTTTCAGATAGTTATGCGTAGCATTCAAAAATCAGATCAACCCGAAATTTCCGCTGTTCCATCTTCTTCCAGAGGGATGAGGGTTTTGTCCATTCCCGTTCTGGTCAAGAAAATGACAAGACTTAAAATCGTTACAAGAAAAATAATGCTGGTCCCTTCCGTCCCCAGATTGAGGCC
>DAIEFO010000153.1 GCA_027325475.1 Desulfobacteraceae bacterium
CGCCATTTAATGCACTGAATTCATTTCGAATAGACCCGATAGTCTGCACACGGTGCGGCACCTGCGTTTCGGTATGTCCGACGGGGGCGATTCATCTTGAGGATAAAGATCACGGCGCATTCCGGATTCTGGTGGTGGATGATGAACAGATTGTCCGCGATTCTACCGCCGAGTGGCTGATCGAGGAAGGCTTTACCGTAGATAAAGCCGATTCAGGGCTGCAGGCCCTCGATTTGCTGGGACGTTCTTCTTATCATCTCATGCTGCTGGATATCAAAATGCCGGGCATGAATGGTATTGATCTGCTCAAAGCCGTCAAGTGCGAACACCCGGATATCGAAGTCATCATGATGACTGGGCATGGCGATATGGAGCTGGCAATCCGAAGCCTGAAACATGAAGCCACGGATTTTGTCACCAAACCGATTAACGACGAAGTCCTTGAGATTGCGTTGAAACGTTCGCTGGAAAGAATCACTACCCGGCAACAAATTCGGGATTATACTGAAAACCTGGAAACACTGGTACGGGAGAAAACCCAGAAGCTGATCGAAGCGGAACGACTCGCCGCGGTTGGTGAGGCTATTGCCGGGCTTTCACATGCGATCAAGAACATCGCCGGCGGTCTTAAGGGCGGTGCATTTGTCATAGAGAAAGGGATCGAGCTTCACAATGACCGGTACCTGCACCAAGGCTGGGAAATGGTCAGGGGAAATGTGGAAAAAATCACGAGCCTTTCCATGAGCCTGCTCAGTTACGGAAAATTTTCAGAACTTCACCGGCAGAGCATCGACCCCAATCAGATCATCAAAGAGATTTTCGATATCATGATGCCTGTTGCGGAATCTGCCGGCGTACATCTGAACATATCCCTGTCAACGGCGTTAAAACCTGTTTATCTGGATTCGGACGCCATTCACCAATGCCTGCAAAACCTGGTGTCCAATGCCATTGACGCATGTGCGGAACACACATCGGCGGATATTGTCAAAACCGTGGGTCTTCGCAGTCTCAGAACAGCCGGATGGGGAGTGGAGTATCAGGTAGAGGACAACGGCTGCGGTATGGACGAGGCAACGCGGCGAAAGCTGTTTCAGAGTTTCTTCACCACCAAGGGCAGCCGGGGCAATGGGATCGGCCTGATGACCACTCAAAGAATCGTGGAAAAACACCAGGGAGAAATCCTGGTAAATTCAACCCCCGAAAAGGGAAGCCTGTTTATTATCCGGCTTCCGGAATCGCCGCTTATCTAATGGTCTTCCTTGACGGACCTTTCAAATTTCAACCCGTATTTTTCGATTTTGGCGTGCAGAGTAGGCCTGGAAATCCCCAGCAGTTTAGCGGCCCGCGAACGGTGGCCACCGCTCAGGTTTAATGCTTCACTGATCATGATGCCGGCAACCTGATCCATGATGACATCAAATATATTTGCATCACTGCATGCAGTCAGTGCCCGATGAAGACTGCGACGCAGCATCTGTTCATATGTTTCGTCGCCGATATCCTTGTCGGGAATTTTTTCACGAATGGCCAGTGCAATGTCATCCCGGCTGACAGGCGTGCCCCGGTTAAATATCACGGCTTTCTGAATGGTGTTGGCCAGCTCGCGGACATTTCCCGGCCACGTATAGTTGTTCAAAAGCACTTGTGCTTCCGGCGTCATTCCCGGACAGTCCACGCCTACTTCCCTTGAAAATCTTGAGAGAAAATATTCCGACAGCAGAGCGATATCTCCCGAACGTTCTTTCAGCGCTGGCAGCCGTATCGTAACCACTTTCAGACGGTAATAAAGATCTTCCCGAAAGCGACCGGCTTCGATGGCCGATTCCAGATCGCGGTTGGTGGCCGCAATAATGCGTACATCGACCGGAATAGGTTCGCGGCCGCCAAGTCGCTCGATACTCCTTTCCTGAAGCAGACGCAGCATTTTGGATTGAAGGCTGAATGGCATATCTCCGATTTCATCCAGAAAAACCGTGCCGCCATGCGCCTGCTCCAGTTTTCCTGTCCGGCGGTGATTGGCTCCGGTAAATGCCCCCTTTTCATAGCCGAACAATTCGCTTTCCAGCAGGCTGTCAGGAATTGCCACACAGTTGATCACCAGAAAAGGTTGATTTGCCCGCAGGCTGTGCTGATATACAGCGCGAGCCACCAGCTCCTTTCCTGTGCCGGATTCTCCCCGGATCAGCACCGTTGCATCCGTCGAGGCAACCCGGCCGATGGCCTTATATATCTCCTGCATGGAAGCGCTCCGGCCAATAATGGCATCCTTTACAGCGCTGTCCGGCATTCCATCCATTTCAATAGGAGAGCGCATGAATCGGGCGGCTTCTACGGCCTGATTAATAACCACCAGCATGTCCGGAATTTCGAATGGCTTCAGAATATAATCGAACGCTCCCATCTTGGTGGCTTCGATAGCCGTTCCCGTGTTTCCATAAGCCGTCATGATGATGACCGGCAGTTTGGGATCCATATCGTGGATGGCTTTGAAGGTTTCAAAACCGTTCATACCGGGCAGCCGCATATCCAGAATGACCACATCCGGGCAGTGTTGACGAACCATGGCGATACCTGTTTCGCCGGATGCGGCACTGCAAATGGTATATCCTTCCTGGACGAGCAGCTTGTGAAAACTTTTCCGCAACTGGTCGTCATCGTCTATAATCAGTATCTGGCTCAAAGGTCATTGCCTCCTGAAAATTCTAATCGGGTATGTTCGTTACAGGGAATGTCATGATGATCGTCGTTCCCTTGCCTTCCACGGATTCCAGTTTTAGATGGCCGCCGTGTTCTTCAACAATACGTACGGCAATGCTGAGACCCAGTCCAGTGCCTTCTTCCCGTGTTGTGAAAAATGGTTGCAGCACTTTGCCCAGCAAAGACTCCGGTATTCCAGGACCGTCATCGCTGACACGGATCACAACAAAATGTCCTGTGGCGGTATCAACGCTTTCTTCTTCTGAAATGGTGATATGACCGCCTTTTTTCATGGCTTCGCAGGCATTGACCACGAGATTGACCAGAACTTCCTTGAGCTGTTCCGGATCCGCCAGAATCTGGGGCAGGGGATACTGCCGTTTTAATTCAATATGTACGTCGTAAGACATCAGACGGTGTTCCAAAAGCTGTATTACCAGATCGACAATCAATGAAGGGCTGACCTGCTGCATTTTGAGCCTGGGAGGTCTGGAGAACTCCAGAAAGTTCTGGACGATGGTATCAATGTGGCGGATTTCTTGAGAAATGACGTCCAGGTCGTCTTTCTGTGTTTCGGTCAGCTTTAAAGTACGTCCCAGCGAAAACAACCTCATTTTAACAGAGGTGAATGGATTGCGAATGCTGTGCGCCATTCCTGCTGCCAATTTGCCAACCAGAGCCATTTTTTCCGCCTGCAGCAGGGTTTCGCGGCTTTTCTGAAGTTCCGTATGGGTATGATCCACATCCTCGATCAGCCCTCGAACGCTGTGGCTGAGTGATTTAATCTCGTTTTCGGAAGCGGGTGCTGTTCCGGAACGATCGGCCTCCACTGCCAGTTTTCGCAGAGGTTCCAGAATCTGCCGTGACAAAAAAAATACCAGAATCAATGTCAATGCCAACACCAGAACGATGACTGAGCCTGCCATAATTCTCAGATGGACAGCCTGATAGTGCCCGTTAATCCTGGCGTTTTGAATCTCTTTAATCTGTAAATCCTTAAACTGTTCGCATAAATCTATGATGGAAAAAAGCAGCGTTCGTGCTTCTTTGTGAAGTTTGGCGACGTTTTGACGATCGTTGTTTTTATAAAAAGTAAGCATACTGTCCTTGACAGGAATGTATGCGTCATAAGCATGGTCAATCCGGTTAATGGCTTCTCTCTGGGTGTCCGTATCCGCCAGTTCCTGTGCTTTTTGTATTTCATCCCTGAAAATCTGGCGATATTCGCCGAGTTTGCGCAGCCATTCCGGATCACCATCCAGGAAAAAATAGGATACAAATCCTTTTTGACTGGTTACCGCAGTTTCCAGTGCTTCTGCGGTCTTAAACGCCTGAATACGTTTGCCGCTGATCAGATTGAGGATGCTTTCCATCTGAAACGTGTACCATACCATGACCATGCCGCCGAAAAACGTCAGTATCACCAACGTGGACAGCATGGAATAAATTCTGGTTTTCAAAGTGAAATGACGCCACATACGCAATCCTTTGCCGACTTTATGGATATTTCTGTGCAGGATAACCCTTGACACAGTTTCAAAGATTATGTAATTCATACAATTACAGGTCAGCGGATGTATTCTGCCCGCTTCTGTTCAGCATATATGTATTGGATGTTTTTTTTCAATACCAAATTGATAGCTTCGTAAAAGTCGCGCCTGCCAATATCCCAAAACACGATGGCATGGCGTAAATATGAAGACTGCCGTAACTGTAATCCTTGCCGTGAAACTACAGCATGTTCCAACATTCCGGGCGATTTGCCCACAACAGGCCGGCAGGATATCCGTATTCCTTTAAAATTCTATAACTATCTTAAAATAATACGGTAATTCATAACAGGTTGCGGAGTTATCCCAATTGCATGAGGAAAACGACATTTGAAAAAAATACTGTATATTACAACACTGTTTATGATTATTGCTGGGCTGGGGTTGAGTGGATGTGCTCATCAGACTCAGGGGATATCCGCCGCGCACAATGGCGATTCCAGTACCTCAGACAAAAAAGCCGCATGCAACCCGGAACACCGCTCCACGCTTTCTTATTCTGTATCTGAAGATGCGGATATCAATGATGTAGCGCCGGGTGCAGGAGGAAATGATAACGGAGACGATCAGGGAGATCGTATCAATTTTGGCGGAAAAAACCAGAAATATCTGGATGCTGCACTCAATTTCTGCCAACAGGCCCAGGATTACTGGTACAAGGGGCAGTTTGAGAAAGCAATCTCTTCTCTAGATCATGCGTATGGCGAAATTATCAAGGTGGATACCTACAATCGCCCCAATCTTATTCAGCAGAAGGCGGACCTGCGTCTGCTGATTACACGGAGAATACAGGATATCTATGGTTCGCGGAATGTCATGTCCAAAGGCAGTTACAATGCTATTCCCAGAGTCATGAATGCCTATGTTCAGGCGGAAATTGAGTCGTTGACCACCGGGTGCGAAAAGGACTTCTTTATCAATGCATACCGGCGATCGGGCCTTTATCGGAAGTATATCGAGTCGCAATTGGTTCAGGAAGGGTTGCCCGTAGAGCTGGCATGGCTGCCGCTGATTGAAAGCGGATACAATGTCAGGGCGTTTTCACCGGCGCGTGCATTGGGGCTGTGGCAGTTTATTACTTCCACCGGCTATCGGTTCGGTCTTTCGCGAGACAAATTTGTAGATGAACGTATGGATCCCTACAAGTCCACGAAAGCGGCTATTGCCTATTTAAAAGAACTGCATCATATGTTCGGCGATTGGGAAACGGTTCTGGCTGCATATAACTGCGGTGAAGGCCGGGTGCTGAGGGTCATCAGCGAACAGCGCATCAATTATCTGGATAATTTCTGGGATTTATACGCCCAGTTGCCGCATGAAACCGCGCGTTATGTCCCCAGATTTATGGCAACCCTTCAAATTGTGTCCAACCTTAAAAAATATGGTTTAGATGGTATTGTTCCCGAATCGCCACTGGAATTTGAGACGCTTCCGGTTCCCCGACAGCTTCAGTTGAAAAACATTGCAGATGCCACCGGCATTCTCGAGCAGACTCTCAAACGGCTAAATCCGGAATTGCGGTA
>DAIEFO010000154.1 GCA_027325475.1 Desulfobacteraceae bacterium
GCGCCTCGATCACCTTCAGCGTATCCCGGCTTTGCCCCTGAAGAGACAGCTCTGTTCCCTGAAAAACGCATCGGGAAAACCAGGTGCCGTCGGGAATCAGCCGTGCAATTTCGTTAAAACATGTGAACAGCCGAGGTCTTAGCTTTACATAATCATCAATATCGGCGAACAGGGATTCCATTTTTTTCAGTGTATCACGGCTTTTCTCAAGCGGCTGTACCTGCTGACGCAATTGCGTGGTTTCTTTTTTGAGCGCAGACACGACATCTTTTTCATGCTGAATCCGATGCTGCACACTGACCGTCCAGACAGCCAGCATGGCGGCGACACCGATAAGCACCGGAAGGAAAAGCTTCCATAGATGAAACGTCACCAGACGGGGAGGGCTTCCATTCAGCAAAATCGGCTGCTGTCCGGAGAGCGGAACGCACAATGCCGCCACCCCCAGATTCTGGCGAACCGGCGGAAGCCACTCCAACGCATTTCGCACCGGATCAGGCAGCGTCATCGCCGCCTCTTGAGACGGCCCGAGACAAACAACATCCTCCTGCGAAAGATGAAATCTGGTTTGCACCCAAGCCACTCTTGCGGCAGCCTCAGCGTGATCGGCGCCCCCCTCCTGCCAGGCCGCAGAAAAGACACATCCGGTATTCTGATAAACCGCCAGTTCCATGCCGGCATTTTCAGCAGACACCATCAGCCCCATCGGCATGGCATACTGCTGAAGACTCAGCCACGCTCCCAGCCCCAGAGAGACAGGGGAAAGCCCTTTCAGGGATTTTTCATGCCCGGTTTCCCGGAAAATATCCAGAAGCGGCTGAATCTCCTTTCGCGGTGCATAGATGACCAGCGCATTGACGCTGCCATCCGGAATCCGGCATAAAAAAACGTCGTAAAAAATATCCTCCAGCGGCAGGTGACAGGTCATCGGCAGCGCGCTTTGAACCGACGACAGCGCATCTTCCATCGGCATGGGCGGCAGCGGCACATCGCGAACAAAAAACCGGTTTCTGGGCAACGCCAGAAATATCCGCCTGCCCTTCCGGGGAGACAGCTCCAGCAGAAACTTGCGCAGCGTTTCAGGATACGCTCCCTGCAAAACTCCGGAAGGGGCCATGGCAGTTCCGGAAAGCGACAGGGCCCATGCGGAAACCGACTTCACCGCGCCGCAGTACTGCAACGTGTCCTTTTCCAGATAAACGCCAAGAAATTCTTTTGTTATCATAGATTCGAGATGTATTTAAGAAATGTTCTCACAGCGGCAACATGCCAAAACCGCCTTAAGAGCATTTTCGTATATTTCGTAATTTAATCAATCATTATCGATGGAAAGCAGATTAACGAGACGCCTTATCCCTGCCTTCCTGCCCCGCAACCTGGGCTTCCAGCTCAGCCAGATGATCATACGTCTCCGGATCGGCAACTCCAAACACCTGCTGACGGTCAACAACACTGAATCCGCCGGAAACATTCGCCAGAATCACATTCGTATAAAGATATCCGTTGCCTTCTCCCGGAACCAGCATGCTGATGCGTTTACCCGTCTGCGAATTGAGCGTAAAAATTTCAGAAAGAGCATCCGGAACCGTACTTCCCTGCACAGCCGTCGTCGTAACCATGACACGAGCCGTCAAATCGGTTTCGATCCGCTGCACCGGATCTCCCCAGAAGATATCCGGCGTCACCCCGATAACCAGCAAAAGTTCAGACAGCGAATTGAAAGGCCCGTCGGCAGGCAGGTAAGACAGACCTCTGGCCGCATACGCCGGTGCTTCGGCGCCATGCGGCCGCACCATATTATCCGGGTCCCGCCAATCTAAAACAGCATCTGACACCGCATCCGCTTCGTCCTGATGCTTGTCACCCATCATGAGCGATATTTTCTGCTTGATTTCCCCGTCACTGGCCGAATTCAGATCGAGCCGGGAAGATTCCTTGTCCACCCGCACCCAGACGCCGATATTGTCCGGATACAGCCGAAACCACCGGCCGTTGGAACCGGTGCCATCCGGAACAGGCCAGGCATCGGTGGAAAAAAGTTGCGTCAGCGACAATATCGCCTGGCGCTGACGAAACGCCGACCAGGCGTTGCGGGAAATATCGGCCTTTTGGCGGTTATGCGCCACATACTGGCTTGTCAGAAAACTGATCAGTACCAGCACCCACAATACCATCACCAGCACGCTGCCAGCGCGGGAATCCACTCCCCCGGCATGCAGCGGCAACTGGAAGCACTGTCTTATTTTACGCTGCCAAATCCAAACGGGCTTATCACCTGCCCCGGCGTCCGAACCTGATATATCCATCGGTAATCCTGGGTTCTGGAACCCTTTTTGATCGTAATCGTAAGCATCATCCCGAACGGCGCGCCCGCGGAATCCGTCCCGCATTTCCAGTCACTGTACCACTGTTTGGAATTATCCGGATTATACAGCGCCGCATCCGTATATGCCAGGCTGAAATCAACGATATCATGCAGTTCACTGACCAGATACCCGTCGTCAGACTGACTTATCCCTTTGGCGGCATCCCTGGAATCTCCCAGATCATCCAGACGCGTCACTGGCTGCAGATAGATTCGAAGAATACCCTGCGCGGCGTCGAACTGATATCTGGCCCACAACAACCCCTGCACGGCCGACCCCTGCGGCGCATACATCGTCAAAAACGAAAGGGTATCCCCCGAACCGCAGAAATAGCTGTCGGGCTTTATCTGCGCCGAACCAAACAGGTTCGCCGTCGCCCGCGCGTTCAACTGATTTTCCAGAAGCGTCGGCAGGGCGGAAAGCATCTGCCGGGACTCCCCTTCGGTTGAAGCACGCTCCCAGGCCTGCAACGTCAATCTGAACGCCATCATCAGAATCAGCGTCACCAGCGCCACCATGACCATGGCGACCAGAATCTCCAGCAGCGTAAAACCTTCTGAAAACCCTTGGCGCCGCTTGTTTTCGGCAATCAAGCAACATGTTTTCATGTGCTGCGATACCAGCGGTTGATACAAAATTCTTTTTCCCGGCGGTCTGTTGTATGGAACAAACAGAGTTTCAGCTCATACATGGCCGGAACCTGCATGGCATTGCGCCTGTTACCGGCGTCAAATTCAAGCGGCTGCGCCGAAAATGTAAACCGCCAGCCCGGTTCTCCGTCAATCGGCTGGCTCACCGCATTTCCTTTGACCACCGTGTTAATCAGCACCGGATCCGCCAGAATATTTCCAGCCAGACGCACCGCATCCAGGGTTTCATCCGCCTTGATCGCAATATTGCGGGAGACAGACAGAGCCTCAAAAATCGCTCCCAGAGAAATCCCCAGAATAATAAGCGCCACCACCACTTCAATCAGGGTGAAACCACCCTGCGCGGGGTGAATGGCTTCGCGTTGTTTTGCCATCCCGATATCGTCTTCCGGCAGGTTCTTCATGGTTGCCATATTATCCCGTCGTTACAATACCGGTCAGAATATCCACTCGAAAGACAAAAAACGGCTTGTTGCCAACCGCCAGCGTCACTTCCCCGCCGCTCGAACTGCCATCCGGATAGAAATAGATGGCATAGACATCGTTATCGATATTGGCCATGCCCTGCTGTTGCACCCGAATTTTTTCGGGGATATCCAGTTTGACCTGACGGCCCTCCACCCAGCAAAACCGATCCTGGGAGGATATGCAGAAGGCGACCGGACGTCCGGTGGATATGGATGCGCTCCGGGCCTTCTTGACAACCCCCATCATCTCGCTGGCGAATAACCGGCCTTCTTTCTGCGCAACCGACCTGCCCACGCTCAGATATACCAGTGAGCTGGAAATCGCGATCAGAAGCATCACCACCAGAAGTTCCAAAAATGTAAAACCGCGAGCATTCATCAGAAAGCAATATCGTTGATGCCGAAAATCGCTGTCAGCATGGAAATCACCACCCCGCCGATCACAAGCCCCATCAGCAAAATAGCCAGGGGCTCCATCAGCGCCAGAAGGGATTTGATCTTCGATTGTACGCGGGCGTCCAGATCATCGGCTACCGATGTCAGCATTTCACCGATTTTTCCGGTTTCCTCGCCCAGCGCCACCATCTGAACCGCCATGGCAGGAAAGATTTTCTGCTCTTTCATGAGCGCGCTGATACGCTTTCCTTCCTTGACCTGTCTGAAAATATCCTCGGCTGCCTGGCGCACCACCACATTGCTGACAACATCCCGAACAATCGAAAGCCCCTTTAACAGCGGCACCCCGCTTTGCACCAGGGTGCCCAGCGTTCGGGCAAAACGGCCCACCTGGATGTCCATCAGCAAATCCCCCAGCAGCGGCAGATGAATGCCTATCCGGTCGAGCCGTTCTTTTCCATATGGCGACCGCGAAAAGCGCCAGCCTCCGCCCACCACTGCGGCGATACCCAGAAGCCCCGCCCACCACCAGCTTTGCAGCAGCCCGCTGGCCTCGATCAGCACCCGAGTGCTGAACGGTATTTTCTGCCCCAGATCATTAAAGATGGCGGCAAATCGGGGCACCACAAAGCCCATGACCACCCCCACCGACACCATACCGATCATCATGAGAATGGCGGGATAAATGGAGCTGGAAATGATATATTTACGGATCTCCTCGGAGCGCTCTAAAAAACCGGCCAGTTTGTCCATGACATCCGGCAGAATGCCTCCCACCTCCCCGACCCGCACCATGTTGACGTAGAGTTCGTTGAAATCGTCACTTCTGTCGCCCATGGCATCGGAAAGGCTTTTTCCGCTCTGAAGGGATTCCTTGAGATACGTCGCCATGCCGCACAGCGTTTTCGATTCACTGGTCTGAACGATGATGGTCAGGGCCCTGTCCATCGGCAGACCGGATTTCATCAAGTGAGCCATCTCGCGGGTAATGGTCAACAGGTCCTTGCTGTTTAAAGTGCGGGTGGACTTTTTGAACAAAAGCTGCAGGGACGGTTTTTCATCCATCCAGCGGACCAGAGTCAGCCCTTTGGATTGAAGGAACAAAATCACATCATCCCTGGAACCGGCCTCCCGGCTGTCGATCCGCCGGCGCCCCTGGCTGTTGATGACTTCATAGGAAAAGCGCGGCATCAGCGGGTCACTCTCAGCACTTCTTCATAAGTGGTAATGCCTTTTTGAACCTTATCCATGCCATCGGCCCGGAGCGAAATCATCCCGTGCTGGATAGCGGCCCTGAAGATTTCATTGCGATCGGAACCCCGGACAATCTCATGCTGAATCAGCTCGTCGATCGGCAGAAGTTCATAGATTCCCAATCGTCCCCGGTATCCCGACCCTGCACATTCCTTGCAGCCCACGCCTTTCGCATAGGAAGGCGCAATTTCAGAGGGCGCCAGATCCAGTTCCTTCGCCAGCACCTGACGTTCTTCCTCAGACAGGTGAAATATTTTTTTACACTGCGGACACACCCGGCGCACCAGACGCTGGGCCAGCACAGCCACCACCGAAGATGCGATCAGAAAACGCTCGACGCCCATATCTTCCAGCCGGGAAATAGCGCCGGCCGCGTCGTTGGTATGAAGCGTAGAAAACACCACATGGCCGGTCAACGCCGCCTGAATGGCAATTTCCGCGGTTTCGAGATCCCGGATTTCTCCGACCAGCATGACATCCGGATCCTGGCGCAAAAACGTTCGCAGACAATGGGCAAATGTCAGGCCGATTTTAGGCTGCACCTGAACCTGGTTGACGCCGTCCATCTGGTATTCAACCGGATCTTCCAC